>CAZXQD010000014.1:0-52354 GCA_964643405.1 uncultured Hyphomonas sp.
GGTTGCCGCCATCGGTATAGCGGCGGGGCTTTCCATCAGGCTTTAGGCTTCGAATTTTCAGGTCTGTGAGCGGCATGGTATGGTACGGGGTGGCTTCGGCGAGCCCAGTTCGTACCATGTTACCAGAGGCCGTACCATACTCGCGTCTGGACGCAGGCGGATCTGAGCGGACCCTCGCGGATCGAATTTGACCGCAACCTCTTGTTTTTTATGTATTTTGTGGACGTCTGGGGATGTCAAAAAATGCACACGAATAGGTGCCTGGTGCCCAGAAGAGGACTCGAACCTCCACGCCTTGCGGCGCTGCTACCTGAAAGCAGTGCGTCTACCAATTCCGCCATCTGGGCACGGGGTAGAGACGCGGGGTAATAGGGTTGGAGGCGACGGAGGTCAACGGGGAAATGATGTGCCGGGCGAATAAACCGGTGCACATCCGGATCGGCCATCCGCGCGCCGCTTTTCGCTTGCGCGCACTGCAGATGGCGATTGCTTAAAGTCTTGCTTCCCCATGCTGCCAAGCCAAACGAAAACGGCCCGGCGATGGGCCGGGCCGTCGATTCATTTAACGCTGAATGACCTCGCCCTACATCTTCGCGACGCGCGCGCGGACTTCCTCAAACTGCTTCATGATGTTTTTCACGAGCTGGTCGCAAGTCGGGATGTCGTGGATCAGCGCCTGGCTCTGGCCGGTGGTCCAGATGCCGTCATCGAGGTGGCCGTCTCGCAACACGTTCTCGCGGCCGCGGACGCCTGCCATGAGTTCTTTCACATCAGCGAAGGTCTTTGTGGGGTCCTTCTGGATTTCGGCAACCTGAGTGGAGATCGCGTTCTTCGCCACACGGGCGGTGTTCCGGAGCGTTCGACCGACGAGAACCGTGTCGAGTTCGTTATTCTCGACAATTTTCTTCTTAACGTTCTCATGGATCTTGGCTTCCACGGTGGCGCAGAAACGCGTGCCCATATTTACGCCTTCGGCGCCCAGCGCTAGCGCAGCTGCGAGACTGCGCCCGTCGGCCATACCGCCGGAAGCAATGACCGGCACTTTCACCGCATCGACGGTCGCCGGCAGAAGCACGATCAGGCCGACATCATCCTCACCCGGATGACCTGCGCACTCAAAGCCGTCAATGGAAATGACATCGACGCCCTTTGCAACAGCGGAGACCGAGTGGCGCACCGAGGTGCATTTGTGGATCACCTTTACGCCATGCTCCTTGAAGCGCGGCAGGTGATCTGTCGGCGCGCGGCCTGCAGTCTCTACGATCTTGATGCCGGACGCGATGATCGCTTCGCGATATTCATCATAGGGGATCGGGTTGATCGACGGCAGAAGCGTCAGGTTTACGCCGAAAGGCTTGTTCGTCAGCTTCTTGGTCTTCTCGATCTCGTCGAGCAGTTCCTTGCCCGACTTGAACATGTGCGCCGTGATGAACCCGAGCGCACCGGCATTCGCCACAGCTGCCACCAATTCGCCGTAGCCAACACCGGTCATGCCGCCCATGAGGATCGGCGTTTCGACCCCGAACATTTCCGTAATCCGTGTCTTCACCATCTGTCTGTCTCCCTTCAGGGCGGTCGACGCCAGAAAGGCCGCCCGCGCGCTATTTTCTGCAACAGCGGAAAGATGACACAAGCGCTGCCCGGCTTGGAAGGGGTCACGCTGCGGAAGCACCGCGATTGCCGGGCTCACTGGGCGCTGAAAACCACGCGGCCCTGCTTCACCACCCGGTCCACTGTCCCAAGATTACGGTAGTCGAGGGCCGGATCAGCCGATAGCAACACAATGTCTGCGGCCTGGCCTGCTGCGATTTCGCCGCGCTGTCCCGCTTCGCCCAGGCGCCTTGCTGGCACGGTCGTCATGGCGGCGAGAATCTCCCGCCAGTCCATAAAACGGTGCATGAGCGCCCACTCCCCTTTGGGATCATACTCGGGCGAGAAGCCGGCATCTGTGCCAAACAGGATATCACCGCCTGCCTCGTGCAAGGCGGCTGCCTGCGAAACGGCAAGCTCCACCGGAGTGGATGGATGCGGGAAAACCTCAAACAAGCGAAGTGTCGGCGTAAGGCCAATGCCCTTCGCCGCAAGCGCCGAAGCCCTTTCCGTGTCCCAAGCCCCGGCAAGCGGCGCAGCATGGGCGAAAATGTCGACGCCATTCTCTATCGCCATATTCACACCGGCTGTGTCCGTCGGGTGTGCGAATACTGGAAGGCCACGCCGATCTGCAGCATCCGTCAGCACACGGACGTCATCCGCTTCCATCGGCAGCACACCGATCGGCTCTCCAACGATTGCACCTGTAAACAGTTTAACTGCGCGTACGCCAGCATCCGCCTGCGCCTCGAGGCGTAGAGCCGCAGACGCTGCGTCAATGATTTCAGCGCTCGGCAATCCATAGGCCTCATATATTGGCCGTGCGTAGATTGGTGTGCCACCCCTGGGATAGAAGGGTGAGCCTACCGTAAGCAGGCGCGGAGCACTGATCGACGAGGTTTCGATACGCTCGGAAACCGCAATCGCAATCGACGTTTCGGATGCCAGGTCCAGTATTGTCGTGAATCCGTACTTCAGATAGGCGTCCGTAAAATAGGCCGCGAGCGCCTTGTCGCTTGCGCCCAACGGATCGGTCATGTGTTCACCCACAAGATGTGTGTGGCTGTTCCAATATCCGGCGACCGCAAACTGGCCGGCCGCGTCTACCTGTTCGTAGCTTTTGGGAATTCGTACGCTTTTCGCTGGTCCGACGTCCACAATCCGGCCGCCGCTGACAAGGATTGTACCGCCAACCATCGGATCAGCATCGGGCGCCGCATAGATCGTCGCACCTGTGATTGCGGTCCCCGTCTCGGGCAGCTCCGGACCGCCCGCGCAAGCGGCAATCAATATGGTAGCAACGACTAAACCTGCACCAGACTTCATAGGCTTTCTCCGGGTAAGCTGGACACCGGGCTAGGCGCGTTCCGGGCAAGGTTCAAGCGGCCTTCGCTGCCATCAGCCTACTGTCAGGATCAATCCGTATTGGATCGAGAAGGCGCGCGCTCGAGAATTGACCGCCGCAGGAGGACAAGATGCAAACAACCGAACCTGAATCATCTCCAGACCGCCTCGTGCGCGTATGGGATCTCCCGACCCGCCTGTTCCACTGGAGCCTTCTAGGATTGCTGCTGGTCAGCTGGCTCTCAGGCGGCGAGGAAGACCTCGCGTTTGTCCATCGTGCCAGCGGCATGCTTTTGGCAGGATTGCTGGTGTTCCGTATTGTTTGGGGTTTTGCCGGCGGTCAGCACGCACGGTTTGCAGCGTTCTTTCCGTCTACCCGCAAGGTGACGCAGCATCTGAAACAGGTCGCCAAGGGTCGCCCGGAACGCCATCTCGGACATAACCCTGTTGGAAGCATCGCGGTATTCCTGCTGCTGGCGGTGGTGGCGCTCTGCATCGTGACGGGTTTGTTCAGCAGTGGTGACGGACTCAGCGGGCCTTTCGCGGCGAGCACGGGCTTCGAAGTGTCCGAACTTCACGAGCTGTCGTTCCGGCTGCTTCAGGGGCTGGTCGCACTTCATCTCATCGGCGTTGTCGCAGAGAGCTGGCTGTCGCGCGACGCGCTTGTGCCGGCCATGATTACAGGCAGGAAGACACGCCATGCAGGCGAACCGGGCGCTGATGCGCGGTCTGGCAGCTTGCCTGGGCTTCTGGTTGCGCTCATCCTGGGCGCTGCCGTCACAGCTGGCCTATGGTCATTGCCTTCGCCTGCAACATTGGACGGTGATCAACATGACCGCTATGAAGATCATGACCGGGACCGCGACGACCATTGATCACATGTAAACTGGAATAGCCGGATGAGCCGCCTGCACCTGCATAACGAACGTCATGCTGTCGACCGGATAGGCTGGCTTCGCGCCGCAGTTCTGGGCGCCAATGACGGGATCGTCTCAACCGCGAGCCTCATCTTGGGCGTGGCGGCGGCAGAAGCTTCTCGAGGCGCGGTGTTGACCGCAGGCATCGCGGCGCTGGTTGGCGGCGCCATGTCTATGGCGGCTGGCGAGTATGTGTCCGTCAGTTCGCAGGCCGATACAGAGAAGGCGGATACAGAACGCGAAACACGCGAACTTCGGGACGATCCCAAAGCGGAGCTGGACGAGTTGACTGGCATCTATCAGTCGCGCGGCCTCAGCCCTGACCTCGCAAGTCAGGTTGCCGCCCAGCTCATGGAGAAGGATGCGCTTAGGGCGCACCTGCGCGATGAACTCGGTATTTCCGAAACACTTTCGGCACGTCCGGTTCAGGCAGCGTTGACATCCGCGGCGACGTTCGCGGTCGGCGCCGCTCTCCCCCTCACAGTTGCAGCGCTCTCACCGCAAACCGTTTTGCTGCCTGCCGTATCTGTGTCTGCGCTTGTCTTTCTGGGTCTGCTCGGCGCCGCCGGAGCGCGCACAGGCGGGGCGAAGCTGGACAAGGCAGTACTGCGGGTCACTTTCTGGGGTGCACTCGCCATGGCCGTCACTGCCCTCATCGGAAAGCTGACCGGCACTGTGGTTTGAATGGCCAAGAATCAAAACGCCCGGCCGAGCGATCTGCTGGCCGGACGTCTGGAACTGCCTGGTAGACAAATCCCTAAAGGACGCGGTCCTTGAGGTCTTTCGCCGGACGGAAGGCAACTTTCTTCGAAGCCTTGATCTTGATGGCTTCACCGGTCGCCGGGTTACGGCCCTTGCGCGCCGGACGGCTGCGGACCTGAAGGATGCCGAGGCCGGAAATGCGCAGTTTCTTGCCCTTCTTCAGGTGACCGCCCATACGGTCGATGAAGTCGGTGACAACGAGTTCTGCCTGTTTTTTCGGCATTTCATGCGCTTCGGAGATTTCAGCAGCGATGTGCTTGAGCGTCATGACTTCCGAAGCCGCCTTCTTGGGGGCAGCAGCTTTCTTGACGGGAGCTTTCTTGGCCGGAGCTTTTGCTGCCGGTTTGGTTACAGCTTTCGATTTGATGGCCATGTCATTATCCTTTCTAAGACAGTGAACGCGGAAAGCAGCCTGAACACTGGGTTTTCGCCTGCTGGATTCCATTATTGGAATTGATTCGTCACAGGACGGCACGGAATATCCCCGGTTTCAGCAATGCGCAAGTGGCGCGGAGGCCGCCAGACATACTTTAAATAGGCCACAAAAACGCCTGAAATGCTGGTAAATCGGGCATTATCCGAACCCTGAAACGCCCCTTGTACCACCCAGGTAAGGTCTCGGCGCTGGCGGCTTTTATTCCGCCTACGGACTTTCTGGGCGTTTCCGCACGGCTGTGTGTTTCAGCCTTCGAGGCACCATGCCCTGCCGTCCCGGCACTTAGAACCTTGATCCGAGTGGGCACAGGTCCCTGCTGTGGCTAACTACGCGGGGAGTATCCCCACGCCATAACATTTCACCTCGAAGCTGAGAGGGGCACAAACTCTCCTGACCCGAGGCACCACACCGGGCGCTTTGGCGCAAGACCCGGCATTAATAGAGCAACGTAGCTGTTCACACCGCGAGGGCGCAACAATAAAGGATGCGATATCACCATTTGCAGGACAGCGGCTTCCAAACTTTCTCAAGTCCAGACGCCGGAATTTGCAAATGATTGTCAGCGCATTCCAGTTCAGCGCAAGGGCCTGTTTCTCGCCAGCAGAGATTGCCGGCGCAATTGATAACCATTCGAGTACGGAGCCAGTCAGGCGGGGTGGCTGGCTGCTTTTTTGGATTGCGGTCCTCTGCGGCAAGGACAGTTTGCATGCCACACTCATTCGGATTGGCCACATCTTGCTACAGCAGGAGCTTCACACGATCAGGCAGAAGACCACCTGCAACCCCGCGATGCGTTAAGCGTGATACTGCAGCGCTACAGGACACTGCTCCGTATACTGTGCTTTATCGACGACTGCACGCGCGTTGTCCTATGCTATCAGACTTGAGAGCAAACTCTTTTGAACTGGAGGCTCTTGTTCGCGCCGATCCCCCCAGCTCCACCACACCTCTCGCCCGCGCTCACTGTTCTGTCAGACTTCGCCGGTGCCGGAAGCCAGCTTCTTCTGGAAAAGGCCCGCGACGATGCCATGAGAAGACCAAAGGGACAAAATTCAGGTCGATGCCCCGCGACAGTTGCAATTGGGAGTTTTGCTCGCCGGAAACCAGTTTGGGGTCGCAGAAAGGAACAGCTTGTGGCCGTCCCCAACAATACATATTCCGAGGAAAAAATCGAAAAATGGCGCGAGTGACGGGGCTCGAACCCGCGACCTCCGGCGTGACAGGCCGGCACTCTAACCGACTGAGCTACACCCGCGCATTTTTCTGGCCGCCCCTTCGAGCGAAGCGCCTCTCTAATAGCGCCGGCCTGCCGGGTCAAGCGGTCCTGTTGGATGCCACGCAGTCGCCTCGAAAAGGACGTTTCCTGCCATTTCTGCTTCAGCTGCCATTCAACCGACATAGTATCTGTTCATCTGAACATAAGACAATAAAACGGAATCGGACCATGAAGCGTATCGCCCTGATTGTAGGCGGAATTTTTGCCATTTTGATCGGCATCGCCCTGACGGTGCCGTTCCTGATTCCGAAATCCGTCTATCGCGCCCAGATCGAACGCGCAGCCGGTGAGGCCCTGCAACGTAAGGTCACCCTCGACGGCCAGGTCCGGCTGTCGCTGTTCCCTCGCATCGCTGCAAGCGTCGGTGGGATGAAGGTGTCCAATCCGGACGGCTTCGAAGGGCCCTACATGATCGAGGCCGGCGAGCTACGTGGTGCAGTGAAATGGGCGCCGCTTTTGTTTGGCCAGCGCGTGGAAGTGCACGAACTTGCCTTCGTCGATGCCTCCGTGTCGCTCCAGAAGAAAGCAGACGGCACGACAAACTGGGTGCTGGAAAAGGCCCCGCCGTCGGGCGAAGCACCCAGCGAAGGCGGCGGTTTCAACGGCGCGGTGGAGCATCTGCGCCTTGAGAACGCCAGCCTGACCTACCAGGACGAACAGGCCGGCACGCGATATGAGCTACGCGAGCTCGACCTGACGGCCGCCATGAAGGCGCTGGACAAGCCGTTCCAACTCAATGCCAAGGGCTTCTTTCAAAGCCAGCGTTTCGACATCCAGGCGAATCTCGATTCGCTGGACGCCGCGACCACGGGCAAGCCTGCTGCACTTGAAGCCACCCTAGGCACCGACTTCGTCAAGGCGCGCTATGACGGCACTATCACGCTTGGCACCGTGCCTGCGCTCGCCGGAACGTTCTCGGCCAGTTCTGAAGCCGTCAGCTCCCTGCTCGACTATGCGCAGGTCGAAGTTCCGTTCGACATCACCAAACTCGGCAAGATCAATGCCGAAGGCGATGTATCAGGCACGCTGGAAAACCTCGCGATCAACGTGAAGCGGTTCAACCAGTCCTCGGACCTCGCGAAGACAGGCTTCATCGGCAAGATCAATCTCGGCCCTGCACCGACCATTGACGGCGAGTTCGCTTTCGACGCGCCAAAGATCGACGCACTGGTGAAGTTTGCTGCGCTGAAACTGCCCGTGAACGTGGCGCCGCTCGGCGCACTGGATTTTGAAGGCAAGGTTAGCGGTGCGCTGACGCAGCCTGCCCTCTCTTTCGAGAAGTTCCGCGTCAAAGGCCCTCTGATCAACGCCAACTATACAGGCGGCGTTACAATCGGCGAAGCCGTCCTGGTCAATGGCAAGCTCAGCTTCGATACTCCGAAGGCGGGCGAACTTGCCGAGCAGCTGAAGATCGATGTGCCGGCCGGCCCGGCCCTCGAGAAGGTGTCCTTCACCGGCAACATAGCCGGGCCCGCCGATGCGCTGAAAATCAGCGCCATCGACTTCAAGCATGACGGCGATCTGCTGACCGCCGCCTATACCGGCGAGCTCGGCCTCGCCGAGCCCGGTGCGCTCAAGGGTAAGCTGAAGGCATCGAGCGAAAAGCTTCGCGAGCTGCTTGCGGCCGCCGAAGTGGAAATAGAGCCCGGCGCGACACTGCAAACCTTCTCCGCCACAAGTGATGTCAGCGGCACGTTCACCAACATCGCCCTCTCGGCACTGGACCTGAAACTGGACAACATCACAGCCAAAGGCACTGCCGGAATCGATCTGACCGGGCCGAAACCACGCCTGACCGGCAAGCTGAATATGGGCACACTGGACCTATCGCCCTTCCTCGCCCCTGCAGACCAGGCAGCTCAGCCGATGAAGATCGAGCCCTGGAGCAAGGACAAGCTGGATCTCGCCGGCTTGCAGGCGGCAAACGCTGACCTTCAGATCACGACCACACAGATCACCCTCGGCAGTGTGAAACTGTCGGACGCAGCGCTCACCGCGAAGCTGACCGACGGCAAGCTTGCCGCTGACCTGTCGAAGTTCAAGGCGTTCGGAGGCAACTGGGAAGGCCGAATGACAGTCGACGCGGCCTCCACCATTCCGGTCGTGACGTTCGCCATGCAGGGTGACAGCGTGGCGATGTCCAACCTCCTCGGCACACTCGCCGGATTCGACCGCCTCGCCGGTACGGGCACGTTCAAACTGGACGCTACCACCCGCGGCGACTCGCTCGACGCGCTCGTACGCGGCCTCAACGGCGAAGTCTCGACGAACCTCGCCGAGGGCGCCCTCAAAGGCTTGAACGTCGGCCAGATGGTGCGCTCCGCCCAATCGCTTCAAACAGCCTTCGCCACCGGCAAGCTGAACACGATCGACTTCCGCAGCGTGCTCTCGCCGACAGCGGAAACTGACTTCACCAAATTCGACAGTGTGCTGAAAATCAAGAACGGTGTGGCAAGTGTCGACATTCTGAAACTGATCAGCCCTGCTCTCGGCATCGACGGCACTGGCACCATTGATCTGGGCGGACAGAAGCTCGACCTGCGCCTCGCCACGGCCATCGACCGCACGGGTTCCGGTCAGGGCGCAGTGGTGCAACTCAATGGCATCCCGGTGCCTGTGCGCCTCTCGGGCAGCTGGAACCAGCTGAAGGTCACGCCAGACTTTTCCGGCGTGCAGGCCGCGCTTCAGGCCGAACTGAAAGGCAAGCTCCTTGATGAAGTCTCCGGCCGCGGCGGCGATGCCGTCGGAGGCATCGTGGGCGGTATAATCGGCCAGCCGCCAAAGACACCCGCCACCGGCACGCCCCCGGCAGACAGTGACACAGTCACGCCCGCAGAGCCTGCCGCGCCGCGCGATGTCGAAAAGGAACTGGAAGACGCAGCAGAGAAAGCCGCACGCGATGCGCTGGGCGGCTTGTTCGGACGCAAACGGACCACGACGCCGCCCGCCGAAACGGAGCCTGCTCCTGCCGAGGAAGAAACAACGCCCTAGGCTCGTTTCTCCGCAGTGAAGGGAACGACGGTGGATTCCACCGGTTGCTCAATCTGCAGCACTTCTGCGCCTTCGGTGTCAGGCCGGCGACGGACTTCCACAATGTGCAACAGGTTGTCGAGAGGTTGTGCCCGGCTGATGAAGAAACCCTGAAGCTCGTCGCAGCCATGATCGCGAAGGAAGTCGGCCTGATACTTGGTCTCCACACCTTCAGCGGTGCAGCGCATGCCGAGTGACTTGGCGAGGCTGAGCGTCGCCATGGCTATGGCACGGCTTTCAGGACGCGACTCGATATCCTTCACGAAGCTCTTGTCGATCTTGATCTTATCGAACGGAAATGCGCGCAGGTAACTCAGCGAAGAATAGCCCGTGCCGAAATCGTCCAGCGAGATTCGCACACCCAGATCCTTGATCTGATGCAGCCGCTTCAGCGTGAATTCCGTATCCGTCATCAGCACGGATTCTGTAATCTCCAGTTCAAGTCTGTTCGGCTTGATATTGTTCGCCGCAAGTCCGTTAACGATCGTCGCGACAAGCGTGGACGAGTGGATCTGGAGCGGCGAGATGTTGACTGCAACCTTGACATGGTCCGGAAGGCGCGCGGCTTCTTTCAGCGCGGCGCGGATCATCCACTCGCCCATGCGGGTGATCAAGCCATTGTCTTCCGCCATTTCGATGAACTCGTCCGGGAACACGAGGCCCCTGGTCGGGTGCTGCCAGCGCAGAAGCGACTCAACGCCGAGAATCTGGTGCGAGCTGGCATCCACAAGCGGCTGGAAGAAAACACGCAGTTCATCATTGTCGATCGCGCGTTCAAGCTCGCCCTCGATCTGCACGCGGGCCTGCGCAGTCGCCTCAAGGTCGTTGGTGAACATGCTCCACTGCGCCTTGCCCGTACGCTTGGCTTCATAGAGGGCGAGATCCGCGTGCTTCAGCACTTCGCGCGTATCGGTCGTAAATGTATCAAATACCCGGACGCCGAACGATGCCGAACAGTGTGCCGTTGAACCCCACAAATCATAGGGTTTGCGCATGTGCTCGATCAGGCGGTTCAGGAACGCTTCGAGCGCGCCACCAGCCGGCCGCTCGATCACCATGGCAAACTCGTCGCCGCCAAGGCGCGCCACAATGTCAGTCTTTTCAGCCATGACGTTCAGGCGAGCAGAGACCTGGCGCAGCAATTCATCACCTGCCGGGTGCCCCAGCGTGTCGTTGACCCATTTGAAGTTGTCGAGATCGCCCCAAAGAAGAGCGCGCACCGTGTTCGGCGCTTGCGGCTTGCGCATCACCTTTTCGAGATGCTCCTGCATCGTCACGCGGTTTGGCAGGCCAGTCAGCGAATCATAGTGCGCCATGTAGGCCATACGATCTTCAATGTGCTTGGACTGTGTGATGTCGGCCGCGACGCCGCGAAAGCCGCGGAACTCAGTCCCTTCGAAGATTGGTTTGCCGGTAAGCGAAATCCAGCATTCTCCATCACCATCCGCAACTTTCAGCATGATGTCACGGAAGCCGATATGCCGGTCGAGTGAAGCTTCAAGAGACTTCCGCCCTTCTCCAGGTAGAAACACGCTTGTCATCCGCGTGCCCGTCTTCATGAAGGACGAAGACTCTGATCCTGTCTCCAGGACGAGAGGAATGTCTTCCAGAATGCCGTCGGCATTGGTCTGCCAAAGCCAATCGGAAGTGCTCTCTTCAAAATCCCGCAGCAGCAGGCCGATCAGCTGGGTCTGCTCCTGCACAGCGGCCTCGTTCAGGTGTTGCTCGACAAACAGCAGGTGCGACCAGCGGACGGCAAAGACCAGGACGCAGAGATAAACAACCGTCAGCACCGAGATGAACTGGTAAGCGACGCCTGGCTCAAGCGCCATGCACACGGCGAGTGAAAGCCCCATCGGTATCATGTAGGAGAAGGCCGCATCCGGCAGTCGCGAGAGCATATAGGCGCCGCCGAACATCATACCGGACAACACGATGCTGAGCAGCATCTTGCCTTCCGGCTCAACGTTTCCGATCAGGATCAACGGCGCCGCTGCCCAGAACAGGCCGATGATCAGCGCTCCACGTGCAACAGCATCAACATGGCGCTCGGACAGACGTCCCTCGATACTGGCCCGCCGCGTCCGCATGTGGCGGAGCACAGCCAAACCCGTAATCAAGACAATGCAAACGCCCCAGATCGCCAGCACCCTGCTGACGCTGGTATCCCGGAACGACTGCATGACAACAGCGACGTTCAGCAGGTTCGCCAGAAGCATCACGACGATGAGGTTTCCCACCGTGTCGAGTTGCTTCTGCCGCAGGCCCGCCCGGTGCTTGTGCGGAACCGGTACGTCCCGCAGCAGGCGCCCGAACGACCAGTTGCCAGGCCGGTTCGCTGTTACTGAATCCATCTGATCCTCCGGCCTGTTTCAACAGGCACTCTGGACGTCGGGTCTAGCAAAACACCCTTAATGCCCGCGGATTGCCGATCGCATGATTTTGCGGGCGCTGTTTACGCTGCTTTCACCTTTCAGGTGCTGCAGACCTTGTCGAGGAAGGTCCGCGCGTCTTGGCGCATCGTAGCCAACGCATCGGGATCCAGCTGGTCGAGCGCCTTGTAGATGAGCGACATGCGCGGATTGCCCGACAGGCGCTGCCGGTTGCGGTCGATGAAATCCCAGTAGAGATAATTGAAAGGGCAAGCCTGCGGGCCCGACTTCTGCTTCACGTCATAGGCGCAGCTGCTGCAGTAATCCGACATTCTGTTGATGTAATTGCCGCTCGCTGCATACGGCTTGGAGGCCATCAGCCCGCCATCTGCGTGCAGCGCCATGCCATGCGTATTCGGCAGTTCCACCCACTCATACGCGTCCGCGTAAACGAGCAGATACCATTCATTCACCATCGCCGGGTCCAGGCCCGCGATCAGCGCAAAATTGCCGGTCACCATCAGGCGCTGGATATGGTGGGCATAGGCGTGGCGCTGGGTTTGTCCGATCGCTTCCGCCATGCAACGCATGTCTGTCTCGCCCGTCCAGTAAAAGTCCGGGAGCGGACGGTGCGCCGCGAGTGTGTTCGTCTCCGTATAAGCTGGCATCTTCAGCCAGTAGATGCCGCGGACATATTCCCGCCAGCCGATGATCTGCCGGATGAAGCCCTCCACCGCGTTCAGCGGCGCCCGCCCTGCCCGCCATTCCGCTTCTGCTCTCCGGCAAACATCCAGTGGATCAAGCAGGCCGCAATTGATGTAGATGGACAGCAGCGAGTGCCACATCCAGGGCTCGCTCTTGGCCATGGCATCCTGCCAGTCACCGAAGCCCGGCAGGATTTCGCCGATGAAATGGTCGCGCGCTGCTTCTGCCCCTGGCCGCGTTGTGGCGAACACCCAAGGCTCGAGGTCGCCGAAATGATCCGGAAACCGCTTCGCAACAAGCGCAATGACCTCCCGCGTCAATGCATCCGGCTCCGGCAGGAAGCGCGGCGGCGGCGTCAGAGACTTTGGCAGGCGCTTCCGATTGTCATGATCGAAATTCCACTGACCACCTGCCGGTTCGTCACCATCCATGAGTAAGCCGGTCTTGCGGCGCACCTCACGATAGAAGAACTCCATCCTCAGCTGCTTCCGCCCCTTCGCCCATGCGAAAAACTCAGTGAGTGGAACAATGAAGCGCGTGTCGTCCCGCAACTGCACGGGCACAGCAAACAGATCGCGCCACATCTCCATATCGGACAAGAGCCGCCATTCGCCCGGCTTGGTAGCGACAACGCCTGTCAGTCCCGGGACATCCTCCAAGGCACGGGCGACCTCGCCGCGAAGAGAACCCGTATTTCCGGGATCCTCCAGTTTCACATACCGCACTTCATGTCCTGTCGAGCGCAGCTCAGCCGCGAAGTGCCGCATGGCGGCGAACAGGAACGCGATCTTCTTCTTGTGATGGCGCACATAGGTCGCCTCCTCGGCAACCTCGGCCATCAGGATCACGTCGCCCGCCTTGACGTCGCGAAGCGAAGAAAGGCCCGGCGACAACTGGTCGCCGAGCACAAGTCTCAGAACACCCATCCCCCGCTCCGGTGCCTAGTACAGGGAGTCGAGCACATACTCGATCTGCTGCCCCCGCGCCTCGAAGGCGAGCTTCACCCAGCGGCCCTGGTCATCATACCAAAGGTCTACATCCAGATCCGAATCGAGAAAGTAACGGTTTGCCTCGATCGTCTGGTTACCCGCCTTGATGCTCTCGCGGCCCTTAGGGACGACCTTCACGTGGATGATCTCACCATTTCCGGTCGAGATCAGTTTCGTCGCCTTGGTCTGGGCGTAGTTCCAGTGGCTGGCGGGAACCGCACCCGCCGGCGCAGCACCTTCGAACTTCGTGCCATCCACGTCGAGCTTCTCGCCTTTGCGGGTGGCAGAAACCGTGCCCTTTTCCCCGTCATCGTTCAGCTTCCCGCTGACAGCGACAAGCTTGCCGTTCAGCCATTTCTCGGTCGCGTCCAGCTGGTAGCGGAACACTGTCACCGGGCCGAGCCCGGCCTTCAGGGACACCTTGGTCGTCGCCACCAGTGAGCCGTCCGCAGCATTGGAAAATGTTACGGCGTGGCTGCCGAACGGCTTGCCTTCGCGCAAAACGTTGAAGCGGATCGTGTCCCCTGCTTCGGGCTGCCAGGCCTTAGGCGAGGTTTCTGCAACCGCTCCAAACGCCGATACGGCGAGCAAGAGGAAGGAACAGACAGCACGTTGGGCGTTCATGGTCGTCTCCGGGTCTCTGGGCCTTTGCGGAATGGCGCCTGGCACATCTGCGGTATGAATACGGCCCACCCGCACGATGGTTGCGCTGCCGCCTGTCACAGCTTCGTGACCCATTACGCCGCAGCCCCCGAATTGGATCATTTCCTGCCTGCCCGTTGCCCCCGGCCGCGCAGCCCCTTAAGTCTTGGCCACTGGCCGGAAAATTACAGGAAACACCCCCCGCATGACCGTTCACCGATCGATCGTTGACCTGATCGGCAATACGCCCTTGCTGCGCCTGAACAGGGCGTCTGAGGAGACCGGCTGTGAAATCCTCGGAAAGTGCGAGTTCCTGAACCCCGGCCAGTCCGTCAAAGACCGACCGGCGCTCGGTATCGTGCGCGAAGCGGAAACGGCTGGCCTGCTGAAACCGGGCGGCACGATCGTGGAAGGCACTGCTGGCAATACAGGCATCGGCCTCGCCCTCGTCGGCAAGGCACTCGGTTACCGGGTGGTCATCGTCATGCCGCGCACGCAAAGCCAGGAGAAGAAAGACGCCATCCGTCTCCTCGGCGCTGAGCTGATCGAGGTCGACGCTGTCCCCTACGCCAATCCAAACAACTATGTGCGCTATTCCGGCCGCCTCGCCGAGGAACTCGCCGCCAGCGAACCGAACGGCGCGATCTGGGCCAACCAGTTCGACAACCAGGCCAATCGCCGCGCCCACTACGCCACCACCGGCCAGGAAATCTGGCAGCAGACCGGCGGCAAGCTCGACGGCTTCATCTGCGCGGTCGGCTCCGGCGGAACGCTGGGCGGCGTCTCACTCGCGCTGAAGGAAAAGAACCGGAATATCCAGATCGGCATAGCTGATCCCGGGGGCGCAGCGCTTTACTCCTGGTACACCACCGGCGAATTGAAAGCCGAAGGCACCTCGATCACAGAAGGCATCGGCCAGGGCCGTATCACTGCCAACCTCGAAGACGTCCAGGTCGACAAGGCCTATCGCGTCAACGACGACGAAGCGCTGAATGTATTGTTCGGCCTTGTCGAGACTGAAGGTCTCTGTCTCGGCGGCTCTGCGGGCGTCAACGTCGCGGGTGCGATCCGGCTCGCCAAGGATCTCGGCCCCGGCCACACCATCGTGACGATCCTGTGCGACTACGGCAACCGCTACCAATCAAAACTCTACAATCCCGAATTCCTTCGCTCAAAGGGATTGCCCGTACCGCGCTGGATGGAGAAATAGGTATATGGAAAACGGTGATCCCCTCGTCAGCGCCGATTGGCTGCTCGCCAATATCGAAGCCCCCGATGTGCGCATTGTCGACGCAACCTGGTTTGCGCCCTTCACCAACCCGCCGGAAACCGGCCGTCAGGCCTGGCAGCGCGGACATATCCCGAAGGCCGTGCATTTTGATATCGACGACATCGCAGACACCTCGTCCCACCTGCCGCACATGCTGCCAGACGCCGTGAAGTTCTCCTCGCGCGTGCGCCGCCTCGGCCTCGGAGATGGCAACCGCATCATCATCTACGACCAGAACAATTTCTTCGCCGGCGCCCGCGTCTGGTGGATGTTCCGTGTCATGGGCCACAGGGATGTGCATGTGCTCGACGGCGGCCTCAACGCCTGGGTCGAGGCCGGTGGCCCGATTGACGATATGCCCCCTGTTGCCGCCGAGCGCCACTTCACGCCGCGTGTGCGCACCGATCTCGTAATGGACGCCAAAGGGCTGGAGAACCTTCTCGGCACGGCGAAGGTCACCGTCATCGATGCCCGCCCCGACGGCCGCTTCTTCGGACGCGATCCCGAACCGCGCGCCGGCCTGCGCTCGGGTCACATCCCCGGCAGTATCAACCTGCCCGGCAGCCAGCTCGTCACGCAGGATGGTCACATGAAATCCGCTGCCGAGCTGCGTAAACTGTTCAAGGACCCGATGGCCCCGACGGTCACGACTTGTGGCTCGGGCGTCACCGCAGCCATCACCGCGCTGGCGCTCGCCCGCCTCGGAAACTACGATGTCGCCGTCTACGATGGTTCGTGGACGGATTGGGCCTCCGATCCTTCGCGCCCGGTTGCCACCGCATGAAGAAAGACGAGGCTGCACCAGAAACGCGCCTCATCCACACGCGCGATGCACGCCTCGGCCGCGTCACGGTAAACCCGCCGGTAGAGCGCGCCTCCACAGTCCTTTTCCGTGACGAGGCAGGCCTCTACGGCGTAAAGCCCACTTACGGACGCATGGGCCTGACCGTGCACCGCGAACTCGAAGCCGCCATGGGCGAACTCGAAGGCGCAACGCACACCCGCCTCGCTGGCAACGGCCTGCAAGCCTGCGCTCTCGCCATCGCAAGCGTGGTCTCCTCCGGCGACCACCTGCTCTTCTCCGACAGCGCCTACGGTCCCACCGCGCGCTTCTGCGAACGCCGGCTGAAAGCCATGGGCATTGAAGCTGAACGCTTCGACCCGCGCAGCGGCGGCGAGATTGCTTCGCTTTTCCGCCCGAACACCAAGGCCATCTTCCTTGAAGCGCCAGGCTCGCTGACATTCGAAATCACCGACACGCCGGCAATTGTCGCCGCGGCCTCGCAACGAGGTATACGGACGATCCTGGACAACACCTGGGGTGCGGGCCTGTTACACCAACCGCTCGCTCTCGGCGTGGACATTTCCGTGCAAGCGCTGACCAAATATGCCGTCGGCCACGCTGATGCCTTCGGCGGCGCCGTGATGACGCGCAGCAGCAGCCTCTACACACGCATTGCCGCCGCCTCGGAAGACTGGGGCATCACGCTAGCCCCGGACGATGCCTACCTGGCCCTGCGCGGCCTGCGCAGCCTGCACACGCGCCTCAAGGCTCACGAGGCCGCCGGTCTTGAAATGGCGCATTGGCTTGCCGGCCGGCCCGAAGTCGACAGCGTGCTGCACCCTGCATTGCCGGGAAGCCCGGACAATACACTCTGGCAGCGCGATTTCTCCGGGTCCAACGGCCTCTTTGGCGTAATCCTCAAATCGGTTCCCGAAGGCGGCCTCGAACGCTTCTTCAATGCGCTCTCGCTCTTTTCACTCGGCTTCTCGTGGGGCGGGTTTGAAAGCCTCGTCATCCCCTGCGACCAGCAACTTGAGCGCATGAAAGGCAGCTGGACTGAAACACGCGCAGGGCCGCTGCTGCGTTTCCACATCGGCCTTGAAGCAACCCGCGATCTCAAGGCTGACCTCGAAGCCGGCTTCAAGGCACTCGCCGGTAAATAGCGTCAACCGTCGCCCGGCGCAGTGTGCTCGAAGTTCTGGAAAATCAGGAAGTCCTCGATATCCTTGCCAACGGTCGCCAATGGCTCCGAAGGCGGCCAGAGATGCTCCGCGCGTTCGCGCCGCGCGACGCAACGTTTCGACATGCTGGCGAGGTGGACGAAGTCATCAGCCGACTGAAGCGATTCAAGCACGCAGCCATCGAAATACGGGTATTGAGCATCCGGGCTGCACCCGAACGACGACCTGTCCGGCCGGGCGGCTGTCATCACCATACGGTTTGGCGCAGCCAGTTCAGACAGGAACACCCCTGAAAAACAGGCGGAGACGACAACCACCGTCGGGCGCTCGCCGCACCACTCACCCACCAGCGATTTCATCCGGGCGGGGCTGAGAAATCCTTCGCGGCCCAGCACGATGCCGTCCGTGTTGCCGTGCGAGGTAAAGTAAAGAAGACATCCCCCCGGAGCCGCCTTCGCTTGCTTGCTGAACGCAGAGAAAACTTCCTCGGATGTCAGCGAAAAGCCGCCAAGTTCGCGGGGCCGAAGCGACATGTTGGTGATGTTTTCCGGAGTGAAGCCCGCCCTTACGAAGGCTTCCTGCAAGGCGTGCCGGGAGTTTTCGAACGCATCGATGGTTGTCTTGCCATCCCCCGCGCGCCAGTCCGCCGCGAGGATGCCAACAGCCCAGTCCTTGAACCCCGCCGGAGCAGGCTCTTCTTGTGCACGGGCGCGTCCGCCCAAAAGCGCTGCCAGAAACATCAAGGCCAACAAAGGCATCAACCGCATCTCAGGGCTCCCGAGAACCTGCTCCCGCCGACATATGACCAGCAGCGCGCCGCGCGCGCAAGGCACTCGAACAAGCCGCGCTGCTACTGCGGATAGGTATCCAGCGACGGCTCACGTACCCAGCAGTCGCAACCGCTATCATACTGGTAAGCCTCACCGTAATCGTTGACCCGGGTCGGAATGCCGTAATTCCAGCCGTGCACGAACTCGAGATTCGGGTCGCCGTACCGGTCGGCATAGCCATCCCCGGTATCGTCACACACGGCATAACCCTGCGCATTGAGCCCGCATTCCCAGGCCGGAACCATGGTCATGGTCACGGCCATGTCGTCTGCTGCCATCTGCAGCCCGGCAGCAAATGCCTCCATGTCCGAAGTTGTGCACCCCGCCAGCGCAAGCGTCCCGGCCCCCGCCAGCCAAAGGCGCGCTCGCGCGCCGATTCCCGTGATCATTTCAGCCCAAGCTCCCGATTCCCTTGGATTTTATTCTGGCGGGGCCGGGCATGAATGCAAGCTGAACCGCGCGTCAGGCCGGCTCCGGGCTGACCTGAACGACCAGCTTGCCGAGGTTCTTGCCTTCGAAAAGGCGCGAAAGGCTGGCCGGGGCCTTTTCGAAACCTTCCACGATATCGGTCTCGAATTTGAGCTTCCCCTCCATCAGCCACATGGCCATCTGCTGGATGCCTTCCGGGAACCGCGGGAAGTAGTCGATCACGATGAAGCCCTTCAGCAACGTGCGCCGCATCAGCAGGTTGGAGAAATTCACCGGCCCCGGCACAGGGCCGGTGGCATTGTAGGTCGAGATCAGCCCGCACAGCGGCATGCGCGAGAAATCGTTTAGTCGCGCGATCACTTCGTCCATGATCCGTCCACCGACATTCTCGAAGTTGATGTCGATGCCGTTCGGGCAATGCTTGTCGAGCGCCTTGCCAACGTCTTCGGACTTGTAATCGATCCCCGCATCGAACCCGGCCACCTCGGTCAGCCAGCGGCACTTGTCCTGGCCGCCTGCAATACCAACCACGCGGCAGCCCTGAATCTTCGCGATCTGGCCCACCATCGAGCCAACAGCGCCTGCCGCAGCCGATACCACCACCGTCTCGCCCGCCTTCGGTTTCGCGATATCCATCAGGCCGAAATACGCGGTCATCCCGGTCGCGCCGAGCGGCCCCATGTATGCCGTCAACGGAACACCCGGCAGACGCGGCAGCTTGGCGAGCGCAGCGCCCGGCAGCGTGTTGTAGATCGCCCAGCCGGCGAGCCCGGTATTCACGATGTCTCCGGGGGCGAGGCCATCGAAGCGGCTTTCCGTGATGATGCTGAGCCCGCCACCGCGCATCGGGTCGCCGATCTGCACCGGCGGCAGGTAGGCGTCCATGTCGCTCATCCAGATCCTGTTCGTCGGATCCAGCGAAAGGTAGATGGTCTTTGCCCGAACTTCGCCATCCTGCAGCGGCGCCAGCGCGCTTTCGACCAGTTCGAGATCGCCTTCTTTCAGATCGCCCACCGGCCGCTTGCGCAGCACCCAGGTCTGGTTCATCTCGTTGGTCATGGCGTTCTCCCGCGTTTGCCTGCGCCGGACGCTAGACCGAATCCAACTCAGCGCAAGACACCGCGGGTGGATTGCCAGTAGGCATACACGGTGAAACCGAACCCCAGCGCCATGATGACGATTGGGAACATCTCTGCGCCTTCCATTTTCGGAGCCCCGGGATCAGTCCAGCCAATGTAGAAGCTGATGACGGAGGCAATCAGCGCGGCTGCAAACAGCGTCACCGACGCCTTGCTGCGCAGCAACAGCGCTATGCTTCCCGCCAGCGCGCCGAACACGCCGACGGCCCACACGCCGTACATCCACCACGGCATCGCAAACCAGTAGTCCAGCATCTCTTTCGGAAACCCGCCCAGGTAATCCATGTTCCGCGACGCGGTCATCGTGAAGTCAAAGCAACCGAAGCCGTTCCACAGGATGCCGAACACGCCGACCAGCCAGATATGCCAGCCGGGCTTCGCGCTGCTGATTGTGTTGCTATCGGTCATGACGGCCCCCTCCGTCTTGAGGCTTGGAAGCTAGCGGCAAACGCTAACGCAGAACGCCCTGCTTGGCCTGATGGTACGCGTAGTTGAGCAGCAGCAGCGAGACGACAATGATGCACACCGCGTGCACCCGGCTCGCATCAAAATCCGCGCCTGTACGTGAATAACTCGCCCCCATCGTGATCATCGTCGTGACGGCGGAAAATGCCAGCATCCGCACGCCCGTCACGCGCCGCTTCAGCAGCATCACGGCGCCCACGAGGCTGGAGAAGACGGCCAGCGCCCAGACGGCGTAGATCCAGTCCGGAAGCGTCGCCCAATGCTGGCGCGCGGCTTCGGGCAGGCGCTCCATGTAGGGCGGAAACACGGTGTAGGTCGCGAGGAAGTCGAAAATGCCAAGCAGGCTCCACAGCACGGCTGCGGGGCCAATGGCGAACAAGTGCCAAGGCGCCTTCAGCGCGGGCTTCTGCACCGGCGGGGCAAGGTCCACGGCTTCGGAGAAAACCAGGTCGCGTTGCATGCCACATTTCTACCACAGTTCAGCAATGTGCAAAGGAGAATCGGTTTGGATGACTCTCGTTTAATCCTCGTCCACACCCTGCCCGCTCCCGAATTGACTTGGCTGACGCGTTCACGGACGGTGCCTAGCGCAATGCGGGCAACTCACGAGGGCACCCAATGAACATCCGGCACATCTTTCGGGCCATCCTCGCCGCAAGCCTGATCTCGGGCAGCGCCGCTGCGCAAGAAGTGCCGCCTTCGGTGTTCACTGAAAACCGTCAGGCGGCCGGCCTCGCCGCGCCCGGCGAGATCGTCATCGACCGCGCGGGCATTCCGCACATATATGCAGGCAGCGCCCGCGACGGGTTCTTCCTTCAGGGCTATGCCGTCGCGCGCGACCGCCTCTGGCAGATCGACCTCTGGCGCAAGCGTGGCCTTGGCCGTCTCTCGGCAAGCTTCGGGCCGGACTATGTGAAGCAAGACCGCGCCGCGCGCCTCCTGCTCTATCGCGGAGACATGGCGGCAGAATGGGCGAGCTATCCTGAGGATGCGAAAGTCTGGACGGAAGCATTCGCCGCCGGCATCAACGCGTTCATCGACGAAACAGAACGCGGCACTCAGCCCCTGCCCCTCGAATTCGCGGCCACCGGCTCACGTCCTGAACGCTGGCAAGCAGATGATATCGTCCGCATACGGTCCAATGCCCTCGCGTCCAACCTGCGCAGCGAGGTCGCGCGCGCCATCGCGCTCTGCGGCGGCGACGTAAACCTCGAACCTCTGCGGCGCAAGCTTGAACCGCCCCGCGACGTAACGATCCCCAAAGGGCTCGATCCGTGCAGCATCCCGGAAAACGTACTCGACGATTACACGCTCGGCACCAGCGATGTCCGCTTCTCGGAAGACAAGATCGTGGTGGCGAGCGTTGATACAGAAACACTCGAAGGATCCAACAACTGGGTCATCTCCCCCGCGCGCAGCACCACAGGCCGCCCGATCATGGCCAACGATCCGCACCGCGCTCAGTCTATCCCTAACCTGCGCTACCTCTCCCACATCGACACGCCCGAACTGAAAATAGCGGGCGCCGGTGAACCTGCCCTCCCAGGCATCAGCTTCGGTCACAACGAGGATATCGCCTGGGCCCTGACAATCTTCGCGATCGACCAGCAGGATCTGGTCGCAAACCCGAAGGGCACGCGCCTCACGCAGGTACCGGAATTGATCGAGGTGAAGGGCGAAGCGCCGCGCGAGGTGGTTCTGAAATTCAGCGCGGATGGCCCGATCATCCATGAGGACCCTGCCACAGGTCGCAGCTTCGCCTTGCGTGCCACCTGGAACGAGCCCGGTGGCTCTGCCTACTTCAATGCAGCCTGGGCCTACACCGCGCGCACTTGGGATGACTTCCTCGTCGCCCGAAACCGCTGGAGCGCGCCGCCCCTGAACCTGCTGTTCGCGAGCACGAATGGCGACATCGGCTGGGCGCCCGGCGGCTTCGTCCCGAAGCGCGCCGCCGGCGATGGCTTGCTGCCGGTGCCCGCGGGCAAGCGTCATCGCTGGAAGGGCCTGCTCGATGCCGCTTCTCTTCCCTCGGCGTTCAATCCTGCCGAAGGCTGGCTCGCGACCGCCAACGAGATGAATGTGCCGGAAGGCTATCCGCACCTCCTCGGTCTCGAATGGGCTGACCCCAGCCGGATGATGCGCATAAGCGAAGTGATCCGCTCCAGGCCGAAGTTCGGCATCACGGATTCCATGGCGCTGCAGAATGACGTCACCTCGCCGCTGGCCCGCCGCGCGGTTGCACTGCTCGCCGGTCTGGAAGGCCGCAGCGAAGCCGAAACCTCGGCCCTGGCCATGCTCGCCGGATGGGACGGATACATGGACGCAGATTCGGCGCCGGCCGCACTTTACGAAATCTGGGCCGGGCGTCACTTGCCGGTCAGCGCGGTGAACGCATTGGTACCCGCGCCGATGCGTGACCGTTTCGGCCGCCCGCCGGCCACATCCGTCATCCCCGTGCTCGAAGATGGCGCGCTCCTTGGTACAGACGCGGAAAAAATGCGCACGGGCATCCTGCTGGACTCGCTCGGCGCCGCATGGGCGGAGGCAGCTGCGCTGATGGGGCCAGATCCCGCCTCGTGGCGATGGGGCCCTCTGCATATCGCAGACTTTAAGCCTGCGCTGTCGATACCCGGCCGCGAAGCCGAGCAGCAGGTCGGCCCGCTTCCGATTGGCGGCAGCAGTTCGACCCCGAATGCCCTGACATGGGCCGGCGATTTCAGCGTGGCGGCAGGCCCCTCTGTGCGTCTCGTCATGGATGTCGGCGCCTGGGACAACAGCGTCGCCATCAATACGCCCGGCCAGTCCGGCAACCTAGACAGCGCCCACTACCGCGACCTCTTCCCCCTCTGGGCCGAGGGCCATTACGTGCCCTTCCCCTGGACACGCGCGCGGGTCTTGCAGGAAGCCGAACGCATCATCACCGTTACGCCGGCACCCTGACACGCATGCGGCAAGGCAAAGGGTGATTTCCCGAGCCGGAGCCGCTAGACGGGACCAAAGCAGAGGAATCGCCCATGGCCACGGCCCCCGTCACCGAGAAAAGCCATCTCTACCTGATCGATGCGAGCGCCTACATCTTCCGCGCTTTCCATGCACTGCCCCCGCTGACGCGCCAGTCCGACGGGCTGCCAATCGGTGCGGTCGCGGGCTTCTGCAACATGCTGTTCAAAATGCTTGAGGAGCTGAAAGGCCCCGAGCGGCCGACACACTTCGCCTGCATCTTCGACGCGTCCGGCGACACGTTCCGCAACGAACTCTACCCCCTTTACAAGGCCCAGCGCCCCCCGGCGCCGGAAGAGCTTGTGCCGCAATTCCCGCTGGTGCGCCGCGCGGCCGAGGCCTTTGCCGCCCACGCCATCGAACTGATCGGCTATGAAGCCGACGACCTGATGGCGACCTATGCCCGGCAGGCCGAGGCGAAAGGGGCACGCGTCACCATCGTCTCCTCGGACAAGGACCTGATGCAGCTCGTCTCCGACAAGGTGCTGATGCTGGACCCGATGAAGAACAAGCTGATGGGCCGCGAGGACGTGATCGAGAAATTCGGTGTTGGCCCGGAACTCGTCATCGACGTGCAATCGCTTGCCGGCGACAGCGTCGACAACGTGCCGGGTGCGCCGGGCATCGGCATCAAGACGGCGGCGCAGCTGTTGACAGAGTATGGCAGCGTCGAGGCGCTGCTGGAGCGCGCCAGCGAGATCAAGCAACCAAAGCGGCGCGAGACGCTGATCGAGTTTGCCGATCAGGTGCGCATCTCGAAACAGTTGGTGACACTGAAGGATGACGTGCCGGTGGTCATTCCGCTCGAAGACCTCGCGGTCCAGGATCCGGAGCCAAAGGCGCTGCTGGAGTTCCTGGAAGAGATGGAATTCCGCACCATCACGCGCCGGGTACGCGAGCAGATGGAAAAGGAAGGCGTGCTGGAGGTCGCTGCACCAGACGCCGTGGTTATCGACCGGTCGTCCTATGTCTGCATTCGCGACCTAAAGACGCTTGAAGACTGGGTATCTCGCGCGACCGCGCAGGGCTGGGTGGCGGTGGATACCGAAACCGACGCGCTGGATTCCGTAGGCGGAGGACTGGTCGGCGTCTCGCTGGCGCTCGCGCCCGGTGAGGCCTGCTACATCCCGCTCGCGCACGTTGATCCCGACACCAAGGGCGACGGTGACATGTTCGGCGCTGACCCGCCGCGCCAGATCAGGATGGCAGACGCGATCAAGGTGCTGAAGCCGATGCTGGAGGACGCAGCGGTCCTGAAGATCGGTCAGAACATCAAGTATGACCTCAGCGTGTTCAAGCGCCAGGGCGTGAATGTCGCGCCGATCGACGACACGATGCTGATATCCTTCGCGCTGAATGCCGGCATCCACAATCACGGGATGGACGAGCTTTCGGAGCGCTACCTCGGCCATAAGCCGATATCGTTCAAGGAAGTGGCAGGCACCGGCAAAACGCAGAAGACGTTCGCGCAGGTCGCGCTCGACAAGGCAACCGAGTATGCCGCCGAGGATGCGGACGTGACGCTGCGCCTTTGGCAGGTGCTGAAGCCCCGTCTGCGCACGGAGGAAGTGACGACGGTTTACGAAACGCTGGAGCGTCCGCTTGTACCGGTGCTCGCCGCTATGGAGCAGGCGGGCATCAAGGTCGACCGGCAGATGTTGTCGCGCCTTTCGGCAGACTTCTCGCAGCGCATGGCCGGCCTTGAAGCGCAAGCCTACGAGCAGGCGGGCCGCAGCTTCAACATCGGCTCGCCCAAGCAGCTTGGCGAAATCCTGTTCGACGAGATGAATATCCCCGGCGGCAAGCGCACCAAGACGGGCGCCTGGCAGACGGATGCAGACATACTCGAGGAACTGGCCGACCAGGGCCACGCCCTGCCCCGCACCATCGTGGACTGGCGGATGCTGTCCAAGCTGCGCTCGACCTATACCGAAGCCTTGCAGGCTGCGATCAGCAAGGAAACGGGGCGCGTGCATACCAGCTACATGATGGCCGGCGCACAAACCGGAAGGCTTTCGTCGACGGACCCGAACCTGCAGAACATCCCGGTACGGACGGAAGAGGGCCGCAAGATCCGCGAGGCCTTCATCGCGGAAGACGGCAATGTGCTCGTTTCGGCAGACTACTCGCAGATCGAGTTGCGCATCCTCGCACACATGGCGGATATTCCGGCCTTGAAGAAAGCATTCAAGGACGGGCTCGACATTCACGCGATGACCGCCAGCGAGATGTTCGGCGTGCCCGTGGAAGGCATGGACCCGATGGTACGCCGTCAGGCCAAGGCGATCAATTTCGGCATCATCTATGGCATCTCCGGCTTCGGCCTCGCCCGCCAGCTGGGCATCCCGCAGGCCGAAGCGGCGGCTTATATAAAGGAATACTTCAAGCGCTTCCCCGGCATTCGTCAGTATATGGACGAAACCAAGGACTTCGCCCGCGAGACCGGCTATGTACGCACGGCCTTTGGCCGCAAGATCAACCTGCCGGACATGAAGGCCAAGGGCCCCGCCCGGTCCTTTGCCGAACGACAGGCGATCAACGCGCCGCTCCAGGGCACCGCCGCCGACATCATCAAGCGCGCCATGATCCGCATGCCTGAGGCGCTGGCCAAGGCGGGGCTGAAGGCACGTATGCTGCTTCAGGTGCATGACGAGCTTGTCTTCGAATGCCCGGAGAAGGAGGCCGAGACGCTGATCAAGGTCGCGCAGGATACGATGTCGAACGCAGACGGCCCGGCCATCAAGCTGTCGGTACCGCTGGTCGTGGAGGCGAAGGCCGCGAAGACCTGGGCAGCGGCCCACTGAGCCTTCCCAAGCTCCCGGCCTGCTACATTAACAAGACCTGAAATGCACGCCTCACCCATTCCATTGTACGCGGCGGATGATACATAGCGGGTCAAATTCACCGCTTTTTGGGCGCCCGATGGGCCCGGAGAGCAAAATCCTGCCCCTGTAGAGACCCCAATCCGATGATCCCCTACCGTTCCCGCACTTCCACGCATGGCCGCAACATGGCCGGGGCACGCGGCCTCTGGCGCGCGACCGGCATGACGGACAGCGATTTCGGCAAGCCGATCATCGCGGTGGTAAACTCGTTCACCCAGTTCGTGCCAGGTCACGTTCACCTGAAAGACCTCGGCCAGCTGGTCGCAGGGGAGATCGTCGCCGCCGGCGGCGTGGCGAAAGAGTTCAACACGATCGCGGTCGATGACGGCATCGCGATGGGCCATGACGGCATGCTCTATTCCCTCCCCTCGCGTGAGGTGATCGCCGACAGCGTGGAATACATGGTCAATGCCCACTGCGCCGACGCGATGGTGTGCATTTCCAATTGCGACAAGATCACCCCCGGCATGATGATGGCGGCGCTGCGGCTGGATATTCCGGTCGTGTTCGTTTCCGGCGGTCCGATGGAAGCGGGCAAGGTCAATATCGACGGCGAGCTGCGCGCGGTCGACCTGATCGATGCAATGATCGAAGCGGCCAATCCGGACCGCACCGACGCGGAAGTGGCCGAGTTCGAGAAGAATGCCTGCCCGACCTGCGGCTCGTGCTCCGGCATGTTCACCGCGAACTCGATGAACTGCCTTGCCGAAGCCCTCGGCCTCGCGCTGCCGGGCAATGGCTCGACACTCGCGACCCATGCCGACCGCGAAGCGCTGTTCCGCAAGGCTGGCCGCCGCATCGTGGAACTCACCAAGATGTACTACGAGCAGGGCGACACCGGCGTCTCTGCGCGCGGGATCGCGACCAAGGCCGCTTTCGAGAATGCCATCACGCTGGACATTGCGATGGGTGGATCGACCAACACGATCCTTCACCTGCTGGCGATGGCGCGTGAAGGCGAAGTGGACTTCACGCTGGCAGACATCGACCGGCTGAGCCGGGTTACGCCGTGCCTCTGCAAGGTCGCCCCTGCGGTGCAGAATGTTCACATGGAAGACGTGCACCGGGCCGGCGGCATCTTCGGCATCCTGGGCGAACTCGCGCGCGCGGGCAAGCTGGACACCTCTGTGCGCACCATCCATTCGGCTACATTGGCCGAAGCGCTGAACAAATGGGACATTGCGGTCACCAATGATCCGGAAGTGCAGGAACTCTTCCTCGCCGCGCCCGGCGGTGTACGGACGACCCAGGCCTTCAGCCAGTCGCGCCGCTACAAGGCGCTCGACACTGACCGCGAGAAAGGCGTGATCCGCTCCGCAAGCCATGCCCATTCGAAGGATGGCGGCCTCGCCGTCCTGTTCGGCAACATTGCCGAGCAGGGCTGCGTTGTGAAGACGGCCGGTGTGGACGAGAGCATCCTCAAATTCTCCGGCCCTGCAGTCATCTGCGAAAGCCAGGAGGAAGCCTGCGACCGCATCCTGAAAAAGGGCGTGAAGCCCGGTGATGTGGTGATCATCCGCCATGAAGGCCCGCGCGGCGGTCCGGGCATGCAGGAGATGCTGTATCCGACCTCGTACCTGAAGGCGATGAAGCTTGGCAAAGCCTGCGCGCTGGTAACGGACGGTCGCTTCTCCGGCGGCACGTCGGGACTGTCCATCGGGCATGTCAGCCCGGAAGCGGCGGAGGGCGGGGCTATCGGGCTGATCGAAAGCGGCGACATGATCGACATCGACATTCCGAACCGCACGATCAATGCGCGTGTCTCCGCCGAGGAACTGGCGCGGCGCCGTGCGGCGATGGAGGCCAAGGGTGCAATGGCGTGGAAGCCGGTCGAGGCGCGGCCTCGCAAGGTGAGCCGTGCGCTGAAGGTTTATGCCGCGCATGTCGGCAATGCGTCGCAGGGCGCGGTCCGGCTCGATCCCTAGGCGGAGCGCGGTCAGGCTGGCTTGCAAATTGCTACCCGGGCTTGCGGCCATGGGCGAACTCGCCAAGACTTGAGGCCGCGACAGAGCGGGTAGCCGAATGAACACGAGTGCAAACCTGGAAGCCGCCCCGCAAGGCGGGTTTATCGATGCGATTGTCGAGATTGCCGGCAAGGGCGAGGGCGAAGCGCCGCAGACGCTGGGTCATGTCATCGATGCGCTGGACGACCGCGCCTTTGGCCTCCTGATCCTCATTCTCACCATCCCCTGTCTCGTTCCAGGACTGCCGGGCGCGCAGATCATCGCCATCCCGATCTTCCTTCTGGCGCTGCAGATCGTTGTCGGGCGAAATGAGCCCTGGCTACCGGGCTGGGCGATGCGGGCGAAGCTGAAACCCGAATGGCTTTCCTCGATTGCCGAGTTTGCCAACAAGCGGCTGCGCTGGACCGAGCGGCTTTCGCGCCCGCGCTGGCGGTTTATCGCGCATGGCGCCGGGGAGAAGATCCTCGGGCTGATCATTGCGCTGGCGGCCATCACCATCATGCTGCCGATCACGAATACCATTCCTTCTCTGGCGATCACGGTTGCCTCGGTCGGGCTGCTGCAGCGCGACGGGATGTTCATGTCTGCCGGGGCGACGCTGGCGCTCGGCTGGATCACGGCGCTGGGCATTCTGGTGTTCGGCCTGATCACGGGCGCCGGCTTTGCGGCGACGCTGGTGGCCGAGCATGCGCCCTGGCTGGCGGAGTGGTTCCGGTAGTCCTTCGGTTCAGCAATTTTCGGGAAGAATCGCGTTTTTTGCATCTGTCCGTGGGCGGAGGTGTTGCATAAGGATTGGGCGGGAATTTTGTAACTGCCTGATCTGGATGGGGTTTCTTTTTCGGAAGGCGTGTTTCCTGTAGGCGCAAGCAAGCCGCTTTCTTTCGCCGGACCGCATTATCCCGTCGCAACGGATGCACACGGGATATCGATTTCCTCTCATCCGTTTCTCAAAGATTCTCATCCTTTCTCACTTTGTATCGAGCTGTTATCGCCGGTTATCGAGGTGTCGGATTTCAGCCTGCGGCCTCTAAGCGACCTACGGGTTACCGGTGTGAGGCTGAGTGTAACCCCGGGCGGAGGGGTGTGGCGCAAGTTCAAGCCGGGTATCTTGCAACGGGTTGTCGGGGCTCCGGATTTTGTTTCCGGACGGGGTGGAATGCGTTGCGTCGCCCCCGTCCTTCACACTTGCGGCGGATTCCGCCGCAATGAATCGCGAGAGCGCCGCAATCCGGGCAACGGCCCGCCGCACTCCGTTGATTTTGTTGAAGCTCCACCATTGGAGGGCTTTTGAAATGGACCGAGCTGTGATTGAACCTTTTGCCAAGCGGACCGAAGCACCAAGTAGCTTCCGGCTGGCCGAGAAGGACAAGGCAATGACGACACTCGCACTGGTGGACGATGACGAAAACATCGTGGCCTCCCTCAAGATGTTCTTCGAGGCGGAAGGCTACCAGGTGCGCACCTATCATGACGGCGAGGCTGCCCTGCCCGCGCTGACCGAGAGCCCGCCGGACATTGCCATCCTGGACGTGAAGATGCCCAAGATGGACGGCATGGAGCTGCTGCGGCGCCTGCGCCAGACCTCCGAGCTTCCGGTGATCTTCCTCACCTCCAAAGATGAGGAAATCGACGAAGTGATCGGCTTCAATATCGGAGCCGACGATTTCGTGCGCAAACCCTGCTCCAACCGGCTGCTGGCCGAGCGCGTGAAGGCCGTTCTGCGCCGTGCGCGCGGCGGCGTGGCCGGGCCCGAAGAAGGCGACTCCAAGCCCATCGTGCGCGGCAAGCTGGTGTTGGACCCCAACCGTCATGCCTGTACCTGGGACGGCAAGACCGTGCGCCTGACGGTGACCGAGTTCCTGATCCTGCAGGCGCTGGCCTCGCGCCCCGGCTACGTGAAGAGCCGCGACCAGCTGATGGACGCCGCTTATGATGACCAGATCTATGTGGACGACCGCACCATCGACAGCCACATCAAGCGCCTCCGCAAGAAGTTCCGCGAAGTGACCGACGAGTTCGATGCGATCGAAACGCTGTATGGCGTCGGCTATCGCTACACCGAATAGGCCCCCGGCAGAGCTGTATATCGGCGGGGCGGGAGACGAAGCCTCCCGCCTTGTCCTTTCCTATGCCGAGGTGCGGCGCAAGCAGGTGCGCGGGAAGCGGGATGTGCATTACCTGCCCCACTGGAAGATCACGGCGGCGCAGCGGCTCGCGATGGAGCTGGCCGCGGACGGCCGCGCGCTGGCGCTGATCGGGCACAGCTGGGGCGCGGACACGGTGGTGCGCGCGGCAAAGGCGCTGGCGGCGCAGGCTTTCCTGATTGGCGCGGACCCGGTGGCGAAGCCGCTGACGCGGCTGACAGCGCGGGATGACCGGCCTGCGTCTGCGGCGCGGGTGGTGCATGTGGATGCGGCGCCTTCGGCTTACGACCGGTCGGACCTTGTGAAGGCGGCGGGCTTTGTTGCAGGGGGCGGCGTGCCGCGCGCCTTCCGGGAGGCGGATACACGGATCGACACGGCGCTGAACCACTGGAACTTCCGCGGCATGATGGAGGCGCGAGGGGCCGATGGGCAAAGCGCCGAGGACTGGCTGGCAGTATTTCCCGAGGTTCTGCTCAGCCGAACAGCTGGCTGAAGCGAGCCGACCAGTTCGGCAAGGCGAGCGTGAGGAAAAGGAAGCCGAGCCCGGCAAGGACGCAGAGCGGCGAATAGAGGCGGCGGTTCAGCGAGAGGTATGGCTCCTCCGGCGCGGCACGCTCGAAGGCCGGCAGCACGCCCACCACGCCCCGGCCGAAAAAGACGAGCGCGAGGAGCAGCCCAAAGGGCGCCAGGAAAGGCTTCGACTGCGGCACCGCCTCGCTGTAGCCGCCCATCAGGAACGCGGCCGCGGCGGCGGCAAGGCAAAGAAGGCCGATATAGGCAAAGGCCGCACGGGAGGGCACCCGGGTGATTCCGCGCCGGCCGATCAGCGAGCGGGCGAGCGACTGTTCATTGGCAAAGGGAAACGTGACCCCGGCAGACCAGGCCAGATAAAGCAGGCCAACCACGGCAAGCAGAACGGCCAGACAAATGCCTACAATATCTGCCAATACAGGCCTCTTCCACCGCTTCAGTGGCCCAACAATACATGCGAGGCAGCCTTGCCGCCAGACCCGCGATTGAATAGCCAAGGGCCTGATCCTTACATGACTGTCACATCAACTGGAGTTTGCCCCGATGTCTGACCTTGAAAACACGCTGCTGCTGGAGACCTCGAAAGGCAAAGTGACGATTGCGCTGCGCCCGGATCTCGCCCCCGGCCATGTCGCCCGAATCAAGGAACTCGCGCGGGAAGGGTTTTATGACGGCATCGTCTTCCACCGCGTGATCGGCGGCTTCATGGCGCAGACAGGCTGTCCCAAGGGCACCGGCACGGGCGGCTCCAAGAAGCCGGACCTTAAGGCCGAGTTCAATCCCGAACCGCACGTGCGCGGCACCTGCTCGATGGCGCGCACCTCGGCGCCGAATTCCGCCAACAGCCAGTTCTTCATCTGCTTCGAGGATGCCCGCTTTCTTGACCGTCAGTACACGGTGTGGGGCAAGGTGACCGAGGGCATGGAGGCCATTGACGCGCTGGCCAAAGGCGAGCCGCCGCGCAACCCGGACAAGATCATCACGATGCGCGTCGCCGCGGACGCCTGATCGCAGCGAGGCGGCCGGAGGGGAACAGCAATGGCAGAACCAGGCACCCCTCGCCGCCGGCCGTCCTCGCGCCGCACGCCGACCATCCTTGGCTCGCGCATTGCGCGGCTGATCTTCGCCTCGAACCTCGCGGGCCTCGCGATCCTCATCATCGGCGCGATGGTGCTGAACGAGATGCGCGCCGGATTTGTGGCGTCCAAGCAGCAGGACCTCGAAGCGCAGGCGCAGATATTCTCGAGCCTCTTGTCGGATGACGCGACGACGCCGGAGCCAGGCCTGAACCCGGACGCAGCGCGCCAGACGCTGGAGCGGCTCAACCTGCCGGAGCGCGTTCGGGCACGCATATTCACACCGGACGGGGAGTTGATCGGCGACAGCTATTACCTGTCCGACCGGGTGGATGTGACTGCCCTGCCCCCACTGGCGGAGCCGGGCTTCCTCGCCCGCACGGGGCGCGACCTGTCCGAATGGGCGGGCAATGTCTTCGGCTTCTTCTCGCCGCGGCGCACCTCTGAAGCGCTCCGTACACAGAGCCTTGAGGAAGAATTCGAGATAGCCGCCCTCGGCGGGCAATCGGCGAGCCAGAGATTTTCGGACCGGGGGCAGCGGGTGATCTCGGTCTCCATGCCTGTGCAACGGGTTTCGGCAGTGGTCGGCGTACTGGTGCTGGAAGCGAGCGACATTGACGAGATCATCCGCGCCGAACGGGTGGCGCTGGTGCCGTTTATAGGCGTGGCGGTGCTGATGGCGTTCATCACGTCGGTGATGCTGACGCTGGGGATTGCGCGGCCGCTGCGGCGGCTCGCGCTGGCGGCAGACCGGATACGGTCTGGTGCATCCGACAAGATTGATGTGCCGCTGCTGACGCAGCGCACCGACGAGATCGGCGACCTTGCGACCTCGATCCAGAGCATGACCGAGGCGCTGCTGGAGCGGATCGAGGCGAACGAGCAGTTTGCGGCGGACGTGGCGCATGAGCTTAAGAACCCGCTGACGTCCATCCGCTCGGCGGTGGAGACGCTGGAGCGGGTGAAAGACCCGGACGCGGCAACGCGCCTCAGGCAGGTAATCACGTCGGATGTGAAGCGGCTGGACCGTCTGATCACGGATATCTCCAACGCATCGCGGCTTGAGGCGGAGATGACGCGCCTGCCGAGCGAGCAGATTGATATTGCGCGCTTCGTGCGCGATGTGGTGCGCACCTATGAGGGCATCGGCGACGGCGAGTCTGCCGTGCATGTCTCGTTCACGGATGCGACGATGGGCGCGCGGCTGATCGTGCGCGGGCGTGAGGGGCCGCTGGGCCAGGTGCTGCGCAACCTGATCGACAATGCGCGCTCCTTCTCGCCGGGCGGCTCGACCGTGGAGGTGCGGCTCGACCAGACCAATGAAGGCCCGCGTACCATCGCGCGGCTGACGGTGGAGGATTCCGGGCCGGGCATACCGCCCGACAAGCTGGAGACGATCTTCAACCGTTTCTATACGGACAGACCGAAAGGCACGGCGTTCGGTAACAATTCGGGACTCGGGCTGTCGATCGTGAAGCAGATCGTTGCGACGCACCGCGGCAAGGTCTGGGCGGAGAACCGCACCGAGGGCGGCGCAAAGTTCACCGTGGACCTGCCGGCGGTCTAGCCGACCCGGAGCGTGGGCTTGTAGCCGAACTTCTGTGCAAGCCGTTTCAGGCGCGCGGAGACGGGGCGCGATAGGAAGCGCGCAGATTGCGGGCGGGCCGCGAGCGCCCTGAGGGCAGCGGGGAACTGTTTCTGGCGCGCCCTGATGATGAAATCCTCGAAGGCTTCGGCGTCGCGCAGGGCGACCTCGTGCCGGTGCAGCGCTTCAAGGCCTTTGGTCGACAGGTGGCCGTGATGGCGCTCACGAAACGGTTCGTAGACGGGGCGTTGCAGCGAATAGACATTCTGGGTGCTGCGTGTCCGGGACAGTGACGCGGGGCGCACAGCGTAACGGTAGAGTGGCTCAGGGTGTATGGCCATGCGGGCGCCATAGGCCAGCAGGTCCGCGACGAACCAGCAATCCTCGGCGACACGCAGGTCGGCGATGTATTCGGCCTTGTGCGCGGTGATGAAGGCGCGGCGGAATAAAGGCTTCAGGTAACCGTAGAGCGGCGCGTCGCTGTCGACATGGTTGGCGCCGAGCCAGCGGGCGAGATCAACACGGATCAACGACTTTGATGCGCGGCCGAGAAATGATCCGCCTTCGGAGAAAAGATCGCCGAACGGGACGAGGCGCATGTCGTCGGTGAGGATGTCGAGTTGTTCGCGCTCTGCGATGGAAACGAGTGTCTGGAGGCGGGTGGGATCGTAGGCATCATCGGAATCGAGGACCGCAATCCATGTGCCCGCGGCGTGCTGCATGCCGAGATTGCGGGCGCGGGCGACGCCGCCATTCTGCTCGGCGCGCACTACCCGGACGCGGGGGTCGCCCTTGGCGGCAGCGAGGGCGGCGGCGCCGGTGGCATCCGGCGAGCAATCATCCACAATGATGAGTTCCCAGTCGGTGAGCGTCTGCGCGAGCACGCTCTCCACCGCGTGCGCGATGAAGGCTTCGGCTTTCCAGGCCGGCATGACGATGGACACCGTCGGCGTGCTCATGTTCTCCCCGGAGCAGGTCTGGCAGCCCTTATGCCAGACATAGCGATAACAAAGCTTTTACCAAGCCGTCCGGATTTTCCTGAATGGAGCCGAGGAGGCCCAGTCGATCAGCGGTTCTGCCGGTTTTCGATCAGGTCGTTGACGACGTCCGGATCGGCGAGAGTGGACGTGTCGCCAAGGCTGGAGAACTCGTTCTCGGCGATCTTGCGCAGGATGCGGCGCATGATCTTGCCGGAGCGGGTTTTCGGCAGGCCGGGGGCGAACTGGATAAGGTCCGGCGAGGCGATGGGGCCGATCTCGTGACGCACGTGCTGGATCAGGTTCTTGCGCAGGGCGTCGTCCGCCTCGCAGCCCGCACGCAGCGTGACATAGGCATAGATGCCCTGCCCCTTGATGTCGTGAGGATAGCCGACCACGGCCGCCTCGGCGACGGCGTCGTGTGAGACGAGCGCGCTTTCAACTTCCGCCGTGCCCATACGGTGACCGGAAACGTTGATTACATCGTCGACGCGGCCCGTGATCCAGTAAAAACCGTCCTCGTCACGGCGGCAGCCATCACCGGTGAAGTACTTGCCGGGATAGGCCGTGAAGTAGGTATCGATGAAGCGCTGGTGATCTCCGTACACGGTGCGCATCTGGCCGGGCCAGCTATCGGTGATAAGCAGGTTGCCGTCGGCGGCGCCGTGCAGTTCCTTGCCCTCGGCATCGACGAGGATCGGCTTGATGCCGAAGAAGGGATGCGAGCCGGCGCCGGGCTTCATCATGGTGGTGTTCGGCAGGGGCACGATCAGCGTGCCGCCGGTCTCGGTCTGCCACCATGTATCGACGATGGGGCAACGGCCCTCGCCGACCACATGGAAATACCATTCCCAGGCTTCGGGGTTGATCGGCTCGCCAACGGTGCCGAGGAGGCGCAGGGATTTGCGGTGCGCCTTCTTCACCGGGCCTTCGCCTTCGCGCATCAGGGCGCGGATGGCAGTGGGTGCGGTATAGAAGATGGTGACCTTGTGATGGTCGCAGACTTTCCAGAAGCGGCTCGCATCCGGGTAAGTCGGGACGCCTTCGAACATCAGGCTGGTGGCGCCGTTGGCGAGTGGTCCGTACACGATGTAGGTGTGGCCGGTGACCCAGCCGACATCTGCCGAGCACCAGAAGATGTCATTTTCCTTCAGGTCGAACACGTATTCATGGGTCATCGAAGCCCAGAGAAGATAGCCGCCGGTGGTGTGCAGCACGCCCTTGGGCTTTCCGGTGGAGCCGGACGTGTAGAGAATGAAGAGTGGGTCTTCGGCGTTCATCGGCTCTGGTGGGCAATCGGCGGAGATGTCCTTGCCGATCTCGTGCAGCCAGTGGTCCCGGCCTTCGATGATGTTCACGTCCGCGCCGGTGCGCTGGACGACGAGGACGGATTTCACCGTGCCGCCAGCGATCTCGCAGGCGCGGTCGACGTTGGCTTTCAGCGGCACGGTCTTGCCGCCGCGCAGGCCTTCATCGGCGGTGATGATGACTTCGGAGCCGCAATCGGTGATGCGGCCCGCGAGCGCGTCCGGCGAGAAGCCGCCGAAGACGACCGAATGGACCGCGCCGATCCGCGCGCAGGCGAGCATTGCATATGCCGCCTCGAGGATCATCGGCATGTAGATGGTGACGCGGTCACCCCTCTTGACGCCCAGCTTCTTCAGCACGTTGGCGAACTTGCAGACGGCGCTGTGCATCTGCCGGTAGGTGATCGTGTAGGTCTCGCCGGGGCTGTCACCTTCCCAGATCATGGCGGCCTTGTCGCCGCGCTTTTCGAGGTGGCGGTCGAGGCAGTTGGCAGAGACGTTCAACACGCCGTCGTGATACCAGCGCACGTGCAGGTCGCCCGTTTCCCAGGAGACGTCCTTCACCTGCGTGTAGGGCTTGATCCAGTCCAGCCGCTTGCCCTGCTCGCCCCAGAAGGCGACGGGATCTGCGATCGAGGCGGCGTACATCTCCTTGTACTTCTCGGGCGTGAGGTTGGCCTGCTTTGCGAAGGCCTCGGGAACGGGATAGGTTTTCGACGTGTCGGTCATGGGATCGCTTCGGGTTTCCGCCGGGGCAGGTTTCTGGGTATCCCCCTAGTCTACCGGCGCCATGCCCGAGTCCGCAATGCCATGAGACCGGCGCGTGCCGGGAATCCGGATATCTTCGACAAGGTCCTGGATATCCTGCGGAGGCGGTTTGGTAGCCAGCGAGACAGCGACACCGACCATCATCGACAGCACCATCACCACGAAGCCGATGCCTTCCGGCGAAACGCCGAGGAACCACTCGTCTGCGGTGGCGGCTTTGCCTGCGCCGAGCTTGAAGTGCCAGATATAGGCAAAGGTGGGGATGAGGCCGGTGAGCATGGAGGCGATGGCCCCTTCCCGGTTCATGCGCTTCCAGAAGATGCCGAGCAGGATGACCGGGAAGAGCGAGGCCGCCGCAAGGCCGAAGGCGAAGGCGACCACCTGCGCGACGAAGGCGAGATCGGCCGAGTAGATGCCCATGAAGCCGGCCGCGATCACGGCGGCCGCGGCGGCCGCGCGCGCGACACGCAGTTCGGTCTTGTCGCTCATGCCCTTGAAGAAGGTGCGGCGGCAGAGATCGTGACTGATCGCGGATGAGATGACCATCAGGAGGCCGGCAGCGGTGGACAGCGCGGCGGCGAGGCCGCCCGCAACGACGAGGCCGATGACCCATTCCGGCAGCTGCGCGATCTCCGGATTGGCGAGGACGTAGATGTCATTGTTGATGGTGACTTCGTTTTCGAGACCGTCCGGCGCGGCGGGGCCGCGGATCTGCATCTTGCCGTCGCCGTTCTTGTCATCGAAGGCGACGAGGCCGGTGGTTTCCCAGTTGGCAAACCAGGTGGGGCTGGGTGTTTCGCCCGCAGCCGTGACGGCGGCGCTGGCCGCGGCATGATCCGCCGACGGAACATAGGTGGTTTCGTTGACAGACGTGATGATGTTCTGCCGCGCGAAGGCACCGACGGCGGGGGCGACGGTGTAGAGCAGCGCGATGAAGACCAGCGCCCAGCCGGCGGAAAGGCGTGCGTCAGCGGCGCGTGGCACGGTGAAGAAGCGGATGATGACATGTGGCAGGCCAGCGGTGCCGAACATCAGCGCGGCGGTGATGCAGAAGATGTCGAAGTTGGTTTTGGTGGAGGACAGGTAGCTGGTGAAGCCGAGGCCCTGCACGGTTTCATCGAGCTTCTGCAGGAGCGAGACGTCTTCGCCCGTGAGGTTGCCGATGAAGCCGAGCTGCGGGATGGGATTTGCCGTCAGCATCAGCGAAATGAAGATGGCGGGCACGGTATAGGCAAAGATCAGCACGACATATTGCGCGACCTGTGTGTAGGTTACACCCTTCATGCCGCCGAGCACGGCATAGACGAAGACGATGGCCATTCCGAAGAAGATTCCGGTGTTGAAGTCGACCCCGAGGAAGCGCGAGAAGGCAATGCCGACGCCGGACATCTGGCCTGCGATGTAGGTGAAAGAGACGAACAGCGCGCAGACGACGGCGACGAGCCGGGCGGTGTTGGAATAGTAACGGTCGCCGACAAAGTCCGGCACCGTGAACTTGCCGAACTCGCGCAGGAACGGGGCGAGCAGCAGCGCGAGCAGCACGTAGCCGCCGGTCCAGCCCATCAGATAGACCGAGCCGCCATAGCCCATGCCGGCGATCAGGCCGGCCATGGAGAGGAAGGAGGCGGCGCTCATCCAGTCTGCGGCGGTCGCCATGCCGTTGACGACCGGGTGGACGCCGTGGCCGGCGACGTAGAAGTCATTGGTGGAACCGGCCCGGGCCCAGAGGGCGATGCCGATATACAGGCCGAAAGTGCCGAAGACCCAGATAAGTGTCCAATCCATGGCTCAGCCCTCGATCCGGTATTTCTTTTCGAGGCGGTCCATCGCGGCGCAGTAGTAGAAGATCAGTGCGACGAAGACGTAGATCGAGCCGTTCTGCGCGAACCAGAAGCCGAGCGGCGCGCCGCCGATATGGAACTGGTCCAGGAATTCGCGGAACAGGATGCCCGCGCCGAAGGAGACCAGGAACCAGATCGCCAGCAGCTTCAGCGTGAGGCGGATGACAGCTGGCCAATAGCCTTTGCGGTCTGGCGTTTCTCGGGCTTCGCTCATCTGGTCCCTCCCCGGACTCGGTGTTGCGGGGATGTGGCAGCACTCTTCCGGCCCGATCAAGTCTTTACTTGGGGCAAGGACGGCGTTCTGAATGACCGCAACGAGAGAAAAGGGAGACAAAGCGGTGTTCAACAATGACGAATGGTTGAAACAGGTCCGTGAGGAGGTGATCGACCCCGGCCGGGAGATTGTCGACCCGCACCACCATTTGTGGCCGAAGCCGCCGCTGACCTATGACCTCACCGAACTTTGGGCCGACACACAGGACGGGCACAATGTGGTGCAAACCGTGTTCATGGAGTGCGGCTCGACCTATCGCACTGATGGGCCGGACCACATGAAGCCGGTGGGCGAGACGGAATATGTCGTCTCGGTGGCCGAGCGCGCCGCAGCAGACCCGAAGAAGGCGCAGATCGCTGGCATCGTCGGGCATGCAGACCTGCGCCTGGCCGAACTGGACAGCGTGCTGGATGCGCATGTCGCCGCCGCAAAAGGCCGGTTCCGCGGGATACGCCATGCAGGATCGCGCGATGACAGCGGCGCCGAACTTCGCATACCGGGGCATGCGCCGAAGGGATTGTTCGAGGACGAAGCCTTCCGGCGCGGTGTGGCGCGCCTCGGTGAGCGCGGGCTGACCTTCGACACCTGGATCTACCATCACCAGATTCCAAACTATGCGGCGCTGGCGCGCGCGGTGCCGGGCACCACAATGATCCTAGACCATTTCGGCACGCCGCTGGGCGTGGGGCCCTATGCAGGGAGGCGCGAGGAAATCTTTGCGAAGTGGAAAGACGACATTGCCGCCGTGGCGGCTTGTCCGAACGTCTACATGAAACTTGGCGGCATGGCGATGCCGGACAATGGCTATGGCTGGGACAAGCGGGAGAAACCTCCGACCTCGGACGAATTCGTCTCGGCGCAGATGGCCTGGTATGACCATGCGATCAATGTGTTCGGGCCGGAGCGCTGCATGTTCGAAAGCAACTTCCCTGTGGACCGGCTGTCGATCAGCTACCGGACGCTTTGGAACGGGCTGAAGAAGATCGCGAAGGACTATCCGGAAGCGGCGCAGACGGCGCTGTTCAGTGGGACAGCGCGGAAGGTGTACAAGCTGTGACGACGAAACTGCCGACATTGCCCGCGCAGCCTGCGGGCGTCCCCTGGCCGACGCAAGAATGGCCGGAGGCAAAACTGGACGGCAAGGTGGCTGCGAAGCTGATGCCGCTGCTGGACTTTGCGTTCAGTGATCCGGCGCCCGCGAGCATGGGCGAAACGCATGCTTTCCTCGCCGTGCAAGGCGGGCGGATCGTGGCGGAGCGCTACTGGACGGGCTTCGGGCCGGAGAGCACGCATCACTCCTGGTCGCAGGCCAAAAGCATGACGCAGGCGCTGGTGGGCATTCTGGTGCGTGAGCGGAAGCTGGATATCCACGCCCCCGCCGATGTGCCGGAATGGCAGGGTGCGGACGATCCACGCAAGGCAATCACGCTGGACCAGCTCTTGCGCATGTCGAGCGGACTGAAGTTCGCCGAGGATTATGTGGATGCGGGCGTCTCGGACGTGATCGAGATGTTGTTCGGCTCGGGAAAGGAAGACGTGGGCGGCTTTGCCGCGAAGTTTCCGCTGATCCACCCGCCGGGCACCGTATGGAGCTACGCCAGCGGCACGACGAATATCGTGGCGCGCATTGCGGCGCGGGCGTTGGGCCAGAGCGGCGAGGGCTTCCGGGACTTCATGTTCCGGGAACTGTTCGGCCCGATCGGCATGACATCTGCCAATCCGAAGTTCGACAAGGCGGGCACGTTCATTGGCTCGTCCTTCTGCTTCTGTACGGTGCGGGACTTCGCGCGCTTCGGGCTCTTGTACCTGCGTGATGGCATTTGGGACGGGCGGCGGATCCTGCCGGAAGGCTGGGTGGACTATGCCCGCACCCCGACGCCTGTGCCGCCGACCGAGACGCAAGGCTACGGCGCACACTGGTGGCTGGGCATGGGCGGGCCCGGCAGCTTCTCTTCGAATGGGTATGAGGGGCAGTACACCGTCATGGTGCCGGAGCTGGACCTGATCCTCGTGCGCAATGGCAAGTCGCCGCTGGAGCAGAAGGAAGAGGTGATCCGCTGGATGGGCGAGGCAGCTGACGCTTTCCGGTAGCGCCTTCCCCTTACGGGAGAACGGCTACAGGCGCCCTGCTTGCCATTCCCCCGCCCTTCCCCTATACGCCGCCGTTCAAACGGCAGCGCGAGGCTGTGCGTGTCAGGTTCCGACCTTCCCGAGGGGAAGACACGGTCCAGGGCGAAAGGAAAAAACAATGTCAAAACAAAAGATTACGTTCAACGTCGAAGTGCGCGCGCGCGTCGGCACCGGCGGCGCCCGTGAGGCCCGCAAGCTCGGCTTCGTGCCTGGCGTCCTGTACGGCGGCGACCTCGCCCCGGTCGCGATCAACCTGAAAAAAGGCGAAGTCATCAAGGCCATCGAGACGGGCCAGTTCCTGAACTCGACCGCCACGCTGATCCACAAAGGCGAAAAGCAGCTGGTCATCCCGCAAGGCATCCAGATGCACCCGGTCTCCGACCAGCCGTGGCACGTCGACCTGCGCCGCGTTGAGCCCGACCAGATCATCAAGGTCGAGGTTCCGGTCCACTTCAAGGGCCAGGAAGTCAGCCCCGGCCTTAAGAAAGGCGGCACGCTGAACGTCGTTCGCCACACGGTCGAACTGAACGTGCCGGCTGGCAATATCCCGGAAAACATCGAAGCAGACGTCTCGGCTCTCGAAGTCGGCGACAACGTCAAGATTTCGGACATCACCCTGCCGAAAGACGCGACCCCGGCCATCACCGACCGCGACTTCACCATCGCGACAATCGCGGGCCGCGGCGGCAAGGCTGATGACGAGCCCACGGCCGCCCCGGCAGCCGACGCCGTTCCGGCCGCGAAAGCCAAGGCTCCGGCCGCTGGCGCTGCGGCTGCCGCTCCGGCCAAGGGCGCTGCCCCGGCGAAGCCTGCCGGCAAGAAGTGATCCGTTCTGGACAATCAGGAGGCCGCCCGTCACAAGCGGGCGGCCTCTTCGATTCCGGGGCTGAGACACGAAGGACGCAAACCCGATGCTGATCCTCGCCGGACAGGGAAATCCGGGCGCGAAATACGCGAAGAACCGGCACAATGCCGGCTTCCTGCTGCTGGACCGGATCCATGGCGCCTACGGCTTCGGGCCATGGCGGGCGAAGTTCGATGCGGAGGTTTCCGAGGGCGCGGTCGATACCGCGAACGGGCGGGTGAAAGTGCTCCTCATGAAGCCGCAGACTTTCTACAACGAGTCCGGCCGGGCAATGTCCAAGGCTTGCACCTTCTACAAGGTGGACAGCGAAGCCGTGACCGTGCTGCACGACGAGATCGACCTTGCGCCGGGGCGCGTGCGCGTGAAGCGCGGCGGCGGGCATTCCGGCAATAACGGTATCCGGTCTGCGATCGCGCATCTTGGCGAAAAATTCCGCCGCGTGCGCGTGGGCGTTGGCCATCCGGGCGACAAGGCGCTGGTGATGCCCTACGTGCTGTCAGACTTCGCGAAGGCAGACCTCGACTGGTTCGTACCGCTCAGCGACGCCATCTGCAAGGCCCTGCCCTTCCTGCTGGCGGGCGAGGACGAGCGGTTCCAGACCGAAGTGATGCGCCTTGCGCCCGCCCCCAAGCACGACCCGAAACAGACGGGCCGTCCGGGGACGGAGTAAACCGCCCTCAGGCCCTGCGGACGATCGCGAGCGTGCCGCGCGTGGAGTCCACAACGACGGCCTCGCCGATACCGATGGGCCCTTGGCCTTCGGCCGCTTCAGCGCCCCAGACCGTATCACCGATCTTCACCTGCCCCTGCCCGCCGGAAAGGTCACGCGTGACTTCGCCGCGCTGGCCAACGAGGCTGGCCATGCGCTTGTTCAGGGTCGGGTGCTCCGGCGCGGCCTTGCGCATGCCGGGAAACAGCAAACGGCTGGCGAGGATCAGGGCGACGGACGCGACCGTGAAGACGAGTACCTGAACCTGCCACGCGGCGGCACCATCAGGCGCGAAGGCGGCGAAAGCGGCGGTGAGAGCCGCTGCGATGGAGGCCATCAACAGGTCGAATGTCCCGGTCAGCATTTCTGCACCGAACAGGATCAGCGCCAGCACCAGCCAGTGCCACCAGGTGATTTCAGTAAGCAGTTGTTCCATTTGAATTGCCTTCTTCTGCAGGCGGAGCTTGGATCAGGAGCGGGTCGGCGGCACGGCGCCGCCCGGCGGGCGCGGCGGGGTGTTCATCGTCTTGGCGGAATCCGTCAGTCCACGGATGCCTTCGATGGTGCCGAGGATGGAGGAGAACTCCGCCGGGATGATCACCGTGCGCTGCTGCGGCGAAGTGGCGAGTTTCTCGAACGCGGCGACATAGGCCTGGCCGAGGAAGTAGTTGATCGCGTTGACGTCTCCACGCGCAATCGCTTCAGACACCATGGCGGTCGCTTTCGCTTCGGCCTCGGCTTCGCGCTCCCGGGCTTCGGCGTCGCGGAATGCCGCTTCGCGCCGGCCTTCGGCTTCAAGGATGGCCGACTGTTTCTGGCCTTCGGCGCGCAGGATCGCGGACTGCTTCTCGCCTTCCGCTGTCAGGATCTCGGCGCGCTTCAGGCGCTCGGCCTTCATCTGGCGCGCCATGGCTTCGGTGATGTCGGCTGGCGGGGTGAGGTCCTTGATCTCGATACGCGTAACCTTCACGCCCCAGGGGAGCGTCGCGGCATCAATGGTGCCGAGGAGGCGGGCGTTGATCTCGTCGCGGTTCGAGAGGACCTGGTCGAGGTCCATCGAGCCGACGACGGTGCGGATGTTGGTCATCGAGAGGTTGGTGATCGCGCTGACGAGGTTGTTGACCTCATAGGCGGCCTGTACGGCATCGACGACCTGGATGAACACGATGGCGTCGCAGGAGACCATCGCGTTGTCGCGCGTGATGACTTCCTGCTGCGGCACGTCCAGCACGGTCTCCATCATGTTCATCTTCCGCCCGACGCGGTCGAAGAACGGGTTGATGACATGCGGGCCCGGCGACAGGGTTTTGGTGTACCGGCCGAAGCGTTCAATGGTCCAGTTATAGCCCTGCGGCACGAACTTCAGCGCACCGAACAGGCCGATGATGCCAACGATGAAGATCAGCACAAAGGCTGCAACGATAATGTCCATGGGTGTCCCTCCGCAGGATAACTAAATCCAAGTTGGGGAGGGATTTGCCGTTTTTCAATAAAAACTCAACGCAAAATCGGCCTGCCCATACCCCGAGCAGGCCGATCATGGTGGTATTCGGTTAAGGTTCGTTAACGGCCGGAATTAAAGCTGGCCGAGCAGGTAGTCCGCGCTGGAGACCCTGAACTCGCCGCCCTGCTCAACGTTCAGCTCGGCGACCACACCGTCCTTCACAAGCATCGAATAGCGCTGCGAGCGCTTGCCCATGCCGAAACCGGAGGCGTCCAGTTCAAGGCCGATGGCCTGAGCAAAGGCGCCGTTGCCATCGGCCAGCATGCGGATTTTCTCGTCGGCGTGCGAAGACTTGCCCCAGGCGCCCATCACGAAAACGTCGTTGACCGAGGTACAGACGATCTCGTTGACGCCCTTGGCTTCGAATTCGGCAGCCTTGTCGACGAAGCCCGGCAGGTGGCGGGCCGAGCAGGTCGGCGTGTAGGCGCCGGGCACTGCGAAAAGGGCAACCGTCTTTCCGGCGAAGATCTGTGCGGTAGTGACGGGTTTCGGGCCGTCAGCCGTCATTTCCATGAAGGTGGCTTCGGGCAGCTTGTCGCCGACTTTGATGGTCATGGGGCAGTCTCCTTTGTTGCTCGCCGGAGATAGGCCGGTGCGGGCGTGGCCGCAAGGCGTCCCCTCGCGGCCACGCCCCACATGCGCCGGTTTTCACTTGCAATCAGGCGCCCGCTGGCCCAGCCTTGAGGCTGGAGGCAGGCATGCAGTTTGAGACCGACCTCACCGGCAAGCTCCTGATCGCCCTACCGGGCATCGGCGACACGCGCTTCGAGCGCTCGGTCATCCTCCTGTGCGCGCACACGCCGGAATTCGCGATGGGCATTGTCCTGAACAAGCCGGTTGAAGGCATCGACCTTCAGGACCTGATGGAACAGCTGGGCGTGAAAATGGAAATCTCGCTGCGCGGGGTCACAGTGCTGGAAGGCGGGCCGGTGGCGACAGAGCGCGGATTTGTGCTGCATACGGACGATGTGATCTGCGATGGCGCCACGATGGAAGTGGACGGCGAGATCTGCATGACAGCCACGAAGGACATTCTGGCCATGGTCGCGTCGATGGCGGCGCCGCGCCAGTCGGTGTTTGCGCTTGGCTATGCCGGCTGGGGCGCGGGGCAGCTGGAGCATGAGCTGGCGGAGAATGCCTGGCTCGTTTGCGAGCCGGATACGGATCTCGTGTTCGGCGATGCCTATGAACACAAATGGCGCCACGCGATGACACGGCTGGGTGTCGATCTTTCGCGGCTGCAATCCGGGGCGGGAAACGCATGAGGCATTCGGGCGTGACAACCATTCACGAGGCAACGTCCCCGTTGGAAGTGGCTGCCTTTGGCGGGTTGATTTCGGAATATGTTGCCTGGTGCCGCGAGCGTTATCGCAACGATCCCTGGCTGGTGGAGATGGCGTTCAGCCATCAGGGGCTGGATGCGGAACTGCTGGCGCTGCCGACACTCTACGGCCCGCCGAAAGGCCGTATGCTGATTGCCGAGGATAGCGACGAAATCCTTGGCGGCGTGGCCTACAAGCAAGTCGACAAGGACACGTGCGAGATGAAACGCCTGTTCGTGCGCACGACGGCGAACGGCCGGGGCCTTGGCCGCAAGCTGTGCGAAGCGCTGATGCAGATCGCCGCGAAGGACGGCTATCGCCGGATGCGCCTCGACACGACGCGCGACATGGTGGAAGCGATCGGCCTCTATCGCTCGATGGGGTTCACTGACTGCGCGCCCTTTGTGGAGTACCCGGAACGGATGCGACCCATGGTGTTGTTCATGCAGCGGGACCTGACAGCCTAGCCTCAGCCCTTCAGGAACTTGAGCGCCGCTTTCGCGTCGACGCCTTTCGAGAAAGCGAAGCCTTGCGCGTTGTCGAAGCCTAGCGCGCGAAGGCGGCCGGCGTCTTCGCGCTTCTCGACACCTTCCGCAGTGGTGGACATCCCGAGGCGCTGTGCGAGCAATGTGATGGTTGCAAGGATCGTGTCCGTACGCGCCTGACCCAGCTTCGCCGTCAGGCCGTGATCAATCTTCAGGCTGTCGAAAGGAAGGTCGGCCAGCCAGGCGAAAGAAGAATGCCCGGTGCCGAAATCATCGAGCACGAGACCGGCGCCGACGGCCTTCAGGGCCATCGCGGCAGCCAGCGTTTTCGTCTCGTCGCGCAGCGCCGCCTGTTCGGTCAGTTCGATGCGGATCGCGCGCTCCGGCAGATTGTAGCTGCTGGTCAGCGCATCGATCAGCGCCGGGATGGTGCTCTTGGTCAGCTCACGCGCAGTCAGGTTCACGTGCATGAAGAGGTCGTCGCGCTTGGCCTCGCGGCGCAGGTCCGCGAGCGTTTCAGCGGCGCGGATCAGCATGTTGGAGGCAAGCGCCTGGTCTTCCCAGCGGCTTGGCGGCGCGGTGTGCGCCGGGCCGGTCCAGCGGGCGAGCGCTTCAAAGCCGACGACGCGGCCATCGCGCAGCGAGATGATGGGCTGGTAAACGGGCACGAGGTCTGGCCCCGGTTTCAGGTCTGCCGGATCGATCTCGGGGAACTTCTCGCCGGTCATCAGCATGCCGGTCGCCTCCACTTCACTGGTGAACGCCCCGGCCAGGTGGACGTCCTGCCCGTTCGAAAGCCGCAGCGGGCAGAGCACGGCGCCTTCGCCGGAGGCAAGCGCGCGGCCGAGACGGCCCCGGCTGAGGCCCTCCAGCATCTTGTCGAGGGCATCCAGCGACCAGACACCGCGCAGATCGGCCAGCGGGGTGCCCGCAGGCGCCTCGATCTCAAGGCGGCCCGCCAGCGGCCGCCAAGTCCAGCTGCCCTGAGCCTCGGTGGGTTTAGCAAGTGCCATACGGAAGATACCTAGCGGTCTGTGCCCGGCCTGACGAGACCGAAAAGGACGTGATCACGGCGTGTCCCGGCAATCTCCAGGTAGGCCGTTGCAAGCCCCTCTTCAGCAAATCCCGTGCCCTCCAGAACGCGGCGCGAGCGAGTGTTTTCAGGCACGATTCCCGCTTCGATACGCCAAAGGCCGAGATCACGGAACGCCCAGCCGCAGGCCGCGGCGACGGCCTCGCGCATGTAGCCCTGCCCTTCGAACCCGCCGCCCTGCCAGTAACCAAGACTGGCCGCGTTTGCCGGCCAAGGGCGTACCTGCGTGAACGAGAGGCCGCCAAGCAAGGCATTGTCGCTCTGCCGGCGTGTAAAGAACACGTAGGCCGAACCGCTTTTCCAGGCGGCATTCCAGGCGGACAGGCGACGGTTCCAGTCGCGCCGCGAAAGCGCATCGGACGGCCAGAGCGGCTCCCACGGCTCAAGATAGTCGCGGCTGCCCGCGCGCAGCCTTGCCCATTCAGCATAGTCCTGCCGGCGGGCTGGCGCGAGGATCAACCGGGGCGTGGTGATCAGGGTGTCCAGCGGCACGCCCATCTGCAGCGGTCAGCGTGCGAATTCTAGGATACGGTTGCGCACGGCGCCCAACTCGGCAGGCAGGCTCTCGAACACCTCGCCCCGTTCGCGCAGCGCCTGCGAGCGCACAGGCAGCGGTGCATCGTGACCGGTGGCTTCGAGCACCGTTTCCGGGAATTTCGATGCCGCGGCCGTGGCGAGCACGACGGTGGCGATATCCTTCTTCGGCAGGCGGCGCGCGAGTGCCGTGCCAACCGCCGTATGCGGACAGATCAGCCAGCCCGTTTCCTTGCGGAAGAGTTCCATCTCCGCCAGCGTATGCGCATTGTCGATCGAGGCTGCCGACAGACCCGAGCACGAGAGGCGGCCCGCAGCGCTTTCCGGCAGGGGCGTGTCGCCGGATTGTGCGTAGGCGGCATATGTTGCGCGCACGGCATCGGCATCGCGGCCCGTCATCTCGAACAGGAAGCGTTCGAAATTCGACGGAACCGAGATATCCATTGCGGGGCTCGGCGTCGCAACTGCGGGCGTGCGCGTCATGCGGCCGGAATTGAACAGGCGTGCCAGTGCGTCGTTCTCGTTGACGGCGCAGACGATTTCCAGACCTCCGGGCAGCAGGCCGCAGCGGGCAGCGACATAGCCCGCAAGCGCATCGCCCATGTTGCCGCTCGGCACGACATAGCGGATCGGCGCACCGCGAAGCTGCGCCTGCGTCGTGGCATAATAGACGGACTGCGCGGCAACACGCGCCCAGTTGATGGAGTTGACGCCGGAGAGGCTCACCGTCCGGGCAAAATCCGTGTCGGCAAACATCTGCTTCACGATCGCCTGCGCGTCGTCGAAGTCGCCGGTGGTGGCGATGTTGAGAATGTTGCTGGCGCCCGTCGTGGTCATGAAGAGGCGCTGGACCGGCGAGACGCGGCCCTGCGGATGCAGGATCACGAGGCGCGATTGCTTCGCGCCCGCAAACGCCGCAGCAGCAGCGCCGCCGGTGTCGCCGGAAGTGGCGCACACGACGGTCAGACGGTCGCCGGACTTGCCGAGAAGGTAATCGTACAGCTTTGCGATCAGCTGCATCGCGACGTCCTTGAACGCCAGCGTCGGGCCGTGGTGGAGCTCCATCAGCCAGGTGTCCGGCCCCCACTGGGTCAGCGGCGCAACGGAATGGTGCGAGAAGCCCGCATAGGCCTCGCGGCAGATCTCCTGCACGTCCACAACCGGTATCGCGTTGCCAGCAAAGGCGGAAATGATGCGCGCAGCGACTTCGGCATAGGGCTCACCGGCGCGCGCGGGCTCGATGCGCGGCCATTCCTTCGGCACATAGAGGCCGCCGTCCGGCGCGAGGCCCGCAAGGCAGGCTTCCGCAAAACCGGTTTCCGGCGCCTGGCCGCGAGTGGAGATGTATTTCACGGGTTAGATCTTCCCCTGAAGCGGAGGCGTCCGCGCTGATGATGCAGGGCGAGATACACACCGACGAGGCCGATGGCGAGGCCCCACCATGTCAGCGCGTAGCCAAAATGGCGCTCCGGCGGCAGGCGCTCGTTCTGTTCGGGCTGTGCGAACGGGTTGACCACGGGCTCGGCCTGCGCGCCGTCCGTACGCAGCAGCGTCTCCGGCTCGAACACGCGGGGCAGCACGTCAGCAGCCAGGTCTTCAGGCAGCGAGGCCGCCAGCAGCGCCGGGTCAAACGAGAAAAACTGCCCGGCTTCCGGATTGTCTTCGGTCGAGAAAGCGTTGCGCTGGCCCGCGTCGTGCCAGATGCCGCGGGCAGAAAAGAATTGCGGCGCGTCCAGCTGTATCGGGGCCGGAGCTTCCATGCCGTAGTACAGGGTCTGCGCAACGAAGACACGGCCGGTGTCCGTTTCAACCAGCACGACGTCCCGCCAGGCCGCCTTGCCGTCCGCCAGGGAGTAAACCTGCCGTACTGTGCCAGGCAGCAGCGTGCCGGACACCGTCTCCCAGGCCGGAGGCACATCTGCAAGCGCCATCTTCTCTTCATACCGGCGCCACTGCCAGTTGCCGAACATGATGAGGATGACGACGGAAACCGCCGTCAGCAGGGTCAACACCGGATAGGGCTTGAAGGTCATCCGTCTCGTCTTTCCCGGAAAGTCAAAAGCCCGCCGATGGCTTGTCGCACCGGCGGGCTTTCAATGAGTGATCAGCCTGAAAGGACCGTCTTACTTGCCCGCCTCGAACACGAGGTAGGGCGTGACATAGACGAAGGCGAAGAGGAAGAGCCACACCACGTCCACGAAGTGCCAGTACCAGGCCGCAAATTCGAAGCCGAGGTGCTTCTTTGGCGTCAGGTTGCCCGCGTACATGCGGATCAGGCAGACGATCAGGAAGATCGTGCCGATGACGACGTGGGCGCCGTGGAAGCCCGTGGCCATGAAGAAGGCCGAGCCATAGAGCGTGCCGTCATAAGTGAAGCCGGCATGGCTGTACTCGAGCACCTGCAGGGCAGTGAAGCCGAGGCCGAGGAGGATGGTGATCCAGAGGCCGAGCTTCGCGCCCTTCATGTCGCCGTGCTGCAGCGCGTGGTGCGCCCAGGTGACGGTCGTGCCCGAAAGGAGCAGGACGAGCGTGTTCATCAGCGGCAGATGGAAGGGGTCAAACGTGGTGACGTCTGCGGGCGGGAACTGTTTGAAGCGGTCGAGCCCCTCCTGGTAGAGCGGGTTTGCCGCATCCCAGGTGTGGCCGACGCGGGCGTCCCAGAAGATCGAGAATTCGAAGAAGCCCCAGAACCAGGCGACGAAGAACATGATCTCCGAAACGATGAACAGCAGCATGCCATAGCGCAGGCCGATCTCGACAACAGGAGTGTGATCGCCGGTTCGGCCTTCCTTAACGACGGTCGCCCACCAGCCGAACATGACCCAGAAGACCATGGCGAAACCAACCGCCATCACCCACCAGGTGCCTGCGGGCAAGCCGAACAGGCCCTTCATGTAGACCACCGCGCCCATCGCGAGCGTGAGGACCGCGATCGAGCCGATCAGCGGCCAGGGCGACGGATTTACAAGGTGGTAGTCGTGTTTGACTTCGGCGCCGGCCATGAGTGTCAAATCCCCTATGGAATCCCTGAACTTCGGGGCTGTTTAACGTGCGCCCATGCCACGTTGCAACTGCTTCAGCCGGGTGTGGCCGAATTCGCCGCACCCTGAACCCCGGTTTGCGCGACCGAGCGGTCACGGGGGCCTGAATACGCCGAACTGTCGAAGAAAGTGTAGCTGAGCGTGATGGTTTCGATCTTGCTCGCCAGCCGGTCTTCCACCAGATTCGGCGACACGAAGTAAACCACCGGCAGCTTCCGGGTCTCGCCCGGCGCAATCACGCGCTCGGAAAAGCAGAAACATTCCAGCTTGTTGAAATACGGCCCCGCATTGTGGGGCGTCACGTTATAGCTCGCGATGACCCGCACTTCCTGCGCCGTGGGGTTCGTCACTTCATAGAAGGCGAGCCCGTGTTGCCCGATCTGGACGGTCTGCGAGGCCTGCAACGCGCGGAAAACCAGCGGTGTGTCCGCCACGTTGGCATCAAAGCGCACGTCGATGCTCTGGTCGAGGATGCTGGCGGGGCCTTCGGTGGCAATCCGCGTCGTGCCGCCAAAACCGGTGACCTTGCAGAAGGCTTCGTAGAGGGGCACTGCCGCAAAGGCGAGGCCGAGCATCCCGGCGACCCCGAGCGAGGCAACAGCAGCAATGGTGCGATTAGAAACGGCCATTACATCCGCTCCGATACGCCGGTGCCGGTGTGCAGGCGGATGATCGTCGTCACAGTCACGAGGATGACGAACCCGGCAAGCGCAAGGCCGAGCCAGAGGTTGCGGCGCTTGCGGGCTTTCAGGGCCTCGGCATCGAGTTGCGGGACGACAGGGTCTGGACGCTCAGGCATTTCAGAACGCTCTCAACGGGAAGTGCAGGCCAGCCGCATGCTCGACGAGTACGGCGCCGAACAGGGCAAACAGGTAGAGGATCGAGAACACAAAGGTCGTCTTGGCGAGCTTCATGTCAGCGCCGGTTGCCAAAGCGTCGCCGGCATTCGAGCGCACAAGGCGCAGCGCGTAGGCAATGAACATGGCGCCAAGGCCGAGGGCGACCACGCCATAGATCCATCCGCCGAGCCCGGTGGCGAGCGGCAGCAGCGAGACAGGCACGAGGACGAATGTATAGACGAGTATCTGCGAGCGCGTGACTTTTGCGCCGTGCGTGACCGGCAGCATCGGCACGGAGACCTTGGCATATTCCTTGTGTGCCAGAAGCGACAGCGCCCAGAAATGCGGCGGTGTCCAGAAGAAGATGATGGCGAACAGGATCCAGGCATCGAGCGGCGTGTTGCCGGTGACCGCTGCCCAGCCGATGACCGGCGGGAAGGCCCCTGCTCCGCCGCCGATGACGATGTTCTGCGGCGTCGCCCGCTTCAGCCACATCGTGTAGATCACGCCGTAATAGAAGATCGAGAAGGCCAGCAGGCTCGCGGCCAGCCAGTTCGAGGCGAGCCACATCAGCATCACCGAGACGCCCGACATGATCAGCCCCATCGCGAGCGCTTCCTCGCGCGGCACGGCGCCCGACGGGATCGGCCGCGTGGAGGTGCGGCTCATTACGGCGTCGATATCGGAATCGTACCACATGTTGATGGCGCCGGCCGCGCCGGAGCCGAGCGCCACGGCCAGCGTGGCAATGGCAGCCATCGCCGGGTGCATCGCGATGCCGGTCATGCCCGAAGCGGCCACGAGACCCGCAAACCCGGTGAACACCACCAGCATCATGATGCGGGGCTTCATCAGGTTCAGATAGTCCGCCGCGGTCGCGTGGCGCTTCTGAGGCGTGGCAATGGCGTCGGTCATTTTCTCAGGCATCCTCAGACGAAACGGCCCGCACGCCTTGTGCGTGAGGGCCGCCCCGCGTTTCAGTCTTGTCCGGCCCGGAGCGGCGGGCCTTGTTCAGGTCAGTGGCCGCCCTTGGTGTTGACCACCGGCAATTCGTTGAACTGGTGGAACGGCGGCGGGGACGGCAGCGTCCACTCGAGCGTCGTTGCGCCTTCGCCCCACGGGTTGCCGCTGGTCGCCTTGCGGCGGCGGATTGCAGCTTCCGCGATCGAGATGAAGAAGATCAGCGTGCCGACGAGCGTTATCGCGTAGCCGATCGACGAGACGTAGTGCCAGGTGGTAAAGCCGTCGTTGTAGTCGATATAGCGGCGCGGCATGCCTTGCAGGCCGAGGAAGTGCTGCGGGAAGAACAGGACGTTCGA
>CAZXQD010000015.1:0-28242 GCA_964643405.1 uncultured Hyphomonas sp.
ATGCAGCCCATGCCGGCGGCGGTGACGGCCTGGCGGTAGGTCTCGTCGGTCACGTCTCCGGCTGCGAAGACGCCGGGGATGGCGGTGCGGGTGGAGCCCGGCTCGGTGATCAGGTAGCCGTTCGGGCGCAGCGGCAGCTTGCCCTTGAAAAGCTCCGTGGACGGCGCATGGCCGATGGCGATGAAAATGCCGTGGACGGGGATTTCGCGGACCGCGCCGGTCTTGACGTTCTTGATGCGCGCGGCGGTAACGCCGAGGGGCTGCTCGTCGCCGAGCACGTCTTCGAGGGCCGAGTCCCAGATCACTTCGACTTTCGGATTCTTGAACAGGCGGTCCTGCAGGATCTTCTCGGCGCGGAAATGGTCGCGGCGGTGGACGACGGTGACCTTGGAGGCGAAGTTCGTCAGGAACAGCGCCTCTTCCACGGCGGTGTTGCCGCCGCCGATGACCATGACTTCGCGGCCCCGGTAGAAGAAGCCGTCACAAGTGGCGCAGGCGGAGACGCCGAAGCCTTTGAATTTCTGCTCGCTGGGAAGGTCCAGCCACTTCGCCTGCGCGCCGGTGGAGATGATGACGGCATCGGCGGTGTAGGTCGTGCCGCTTTCGCCTACGGCCTTGAAGGGGCGGCTTTCGAAATCGACGCTGAGGATGTGATCGTTCGCGACTTTCGCGCCCATCTTCTCGGCGTGTTCCTGCATGCGCACCATCAGGTCCGGACCCAGGATATGCGCCTCGCCAGGCCAGTTCTCGACATCGGTGGTGATGGTCAGCTGGCCGCCCGGCTGCATGCCGGTGACGACGAGCGTTTCGCGCAAGGACCGCGCTGCGTAAACGGCGGCGGTCCAGCCTGCCGGGCCGGAGCCGATGATCAGGATTTCAGCGTGTCTCGTCTCGGCCATCCGGGCCTCCATCGTCTTCGATGCCCCTATATGGGCGCTGGAATCGAGGGTTAAAGCGCTGCGCGCGGCTTCGCAATGCGGCTATGCGGTAGCGGGGCTAACCTCACCGATCACTTCCACGGTCGCGTGACTGGCGCCGAAGGCATTGGCGAGGCGTTCCTTGACCGCGCGCCGCACCGATTCGGCGTCTGCGCCCGGCGCCAGCGTCACTTCCAGCGTGACCAGCGGACGCGATTCGGTTAGCGCCCAGGCGTGGACATGGCTGACATTCGCGACGCCGGGAACATTGGCCTTCAGGTCCTCGATTATACGGGGGCCTTCCAGGCCCTGCGGTGTGCCTTCGATGAGAATATGGCCGGCATCGCGCGCGATGCGCACGCCGCCAAACAGGGCGAGGCCCGCGACGAGGATTGAGAGCAGGGGGTCTGCGATATACCAGCCCTGCCAGAGGATCAGCACGGCGGCGAGGATGGCCGCGACCGAGCCCAGCATGTCGCCCGCCACATGCCAGAGCGCACCACGCAGGTTGAGGTCGTGCGTGTGGCCGCCGCCATGCAGGATGGCGAAGGCCATGATGTTGACGACGAGGCCGAGGAAGGCGACGCCGAGCATCAGCTCGCCGAGGATCGGCGAGGGCAGGAGCAGCCGGTTGATGGCCTCCCAGACGATCCACAGTGCCAGCAGGATCAGCAGCACGCCGTTGGTGAACGCGGCGAGCACCTTCATCCGCCCGAAGCCGAAGCTGCGCCCCGGATCGGCGGGCCGCGCGGACAGCTTGTAACCGAGCCAGGCCAGCAGCAGCGAGCCGGTATCGGTCAGCATGTGCGCCGCGTCCGCCATCAGGGCCAGTGAGCCGGAGAGGATGCCGCCGATCACTTCGGCAACCATGAAGCCACCGGTCAGCAGCGCAGCGAGCACGACGCGGCGACGGGAGTCGGCGGTTGCCATGTCCGCATGGTGCTGATGGTGCGGGTGGTCTTCGTGGTCATGCGTATGGGCAAGGCCGTGCGCATGGGCATGCGCGTGGGCGCTGTGCTCATCCGGGCAGCCGGCCTCAGGGCCGTGACTATGGTCGTGCTTGTGATCGTGGTCGTGCATTGGGCGGGGGTGCCGTGCGGGCGCGGCCGCGTCAACCGGGGCGTGATAGCATAACGGCCCCGGTTGGGGTTATGCTCGCGCCAGAGGCATGGCCATAACGTGCCCGGGAGGAAAACATGGGACATGTACGCCTGCGGCAGCTGGTGATCGCGGCCGCATCGCTGGAGGTTGCCGAGACGCTCGCGGCAGTGCTGGGGCTGGGGGAGGGCTATCCGGATCCTGGCGTCGGCGAGTTCGGGCTTGTGAACCGCGTCTACGCCATCGGCGACCAGTTCCTGGAAGTGGTCGTGCCGACCGCACTGACGGCGCCGGCGGGGCGCTTCCTCGCGCGGGGCGGGGACGGCGGCTATATGGCGATCTTCCAGACGGACGACCTCGCCGCCGCCCGCGCCCGGGCCGACGCGCTCAAAATCCGCCGCGTCTGGAACATTGACTTGCCCGACATTTCCGCGAGCCACCTTCACCCGGCCGATGTCGGCGCCGCGATTGTCTCCATCGACGAGGCACGCCCCGCTTCAAGCTGGCGCTGGGGCGGGCCGGACTGGCAGAAGAATGCCGTGCCCGGACGGCTGACCGGCGCCGTGATCCACACGGCCGACCCGGAACTGATGGCCGCCCGCTGGGCCGAGGCGCTGGGCGTGAAGGCAAAGGGCGGCGTGGTTGAGCTCGCCGATGCGACGCTGGAGTTCCGTCAGGGGACAGAGGAGCGGATCGTGAAGTTTCGGGTCAACGTGCCGGATACAGGCGCGGCAGCCGTGCGCGCGGCAAGGCGCGGGCTGGACGTGGTCAATGACGAGGTTCGGATTGGCGGCGTGGGGATTGTTCTGGCCAGGTAAGGGGCATGCTTTACCGGACTAAACATCCACCTCAGCTTCAAGCGCGAACTCCTCGATGAACTCGCGGCGGGGCTCCACCACGTCGCCCATCAGCTTCGTGAATAGTTCGTCTGCCTCGTCGGCGTGCTCGACCTTCACCTGCAACAGCGTGCGGGCGTTGGCATCGAGGGTGGTTTCCCAGAGCTGGTCGGCATTCATTTCGCCGAGGCCCTTGTAGCGCTGGACCTTCAGACCCTTGCGGCCGGATTCGAGCACCGCATCCAGCAGGCTCGCTGGTCCGTGTACGGCAATATCGCCGCCTTTTTCCTGGCGCAGGATCGCGGGGTCCCGGTAAAGTTCCATCACGCCTGTTGCGCGTTCGGCAAGGCGCACGGCGTCCTGGCTGGCGATCAGCGAGGGCGGCAGCACAGCGGTTTCGTCAACGCCCCGCACGGTGCGCTGCAGGACGAGCGCGCCTTCGGCGAAGCGGCCTTCCCAGGTGTCCTCGCCTTCTTCAGCGAGCCGGTTGAGCCGCACGGCCGTTGCCTTCGCTTCTTCGGCGCCTGCATTCGGCGCAAGTGCACCGGCGAGGGCGGCATGCTCGATCAGTTCCGCCGGTGCGCGAAGGGCAAGGCGCTTCAGGCTGGCGCGGAAATTCGCTGCCTGCCGCACCCGGTCGCGAAGGTCTTCCCCGGCAATCTGCGTGCCGTCGGCAAGGATCAGCGTTTCGCCGCTGGTGCCTTCCTCGATCAGATAGGCTTCAAGCTCCGCATCATCTTTCACATAGCGCTCGGATTTGCCGCGCGTCACTTTGTAGAGCGGCGGCTGCGCGATGTAGAGATAGCCGCGCTCGATGATCTCGGGCATCTGGCGATAGAAGAAGGTCAGCAGCAGCGTGCGGATGTGCGCGCCGTCCACGTCAGCATCGGTCATGATGATGATCTTGTGGTAGCGCAGTTTGTTGATGTCGAACTCGTCGCGCCCGATGCCGGCGCCAAGCGCCATGATCAGTGTACCGACTTGATCCGAGGAGAGCATCTTGTCGAAACGCGCGCGCTCGACGTTAAGGATCTTGCCGCGTAGCGGAAGGATTGCCTGGTTGTCACGGCTGCGGCCTTGCTTCGCAGAGCCGCCGGCCGAGTCACCCTCGACGATGAAGAGTTCGGATTTCGCCGGGTCTTTCTCCTGGCAGTCGGCCAGCTTGCCGGGCAGGGATGTGATGTCGAGCGCGGACTTGCGGCGCGTGAGTTCCCGCGCCTTGCGGGCCGCTTCGCGCGCAGCGGCGGCCTCCACGATCTTCTCCATGATCGCGGCGGCTTTTTTGGGGTTCTCTTCGAACCACTCGCCAAGCTTCTCGCCAATCAAGCCTTCGACCACGGGACGCACTTCGGAGGAGACAAGCTTGTCTTTCGTCTGTGAGCTGAATTTCGGGTCCGGCACTTTCACCGACAATACGCAGGTCAAGCCCTCGCGCGCGTCGTCGCCAGATATCTCGACTTTCGACTTCTTTGCGATGCCGGTCTCGTTGGCGTACTTGTTGATGATGCGGGTCAATGCGCCGCGGAAGCCCGCGAGGTGCGTGCCGCCGTCACGTTGCGGGATATTGTTGGTGAAGCACAGCACGGATTCGTGGTAGGAATCCGTCCACTCCAGCGCGGCTTCCACCGTGATGCCGTCTTTTTCGCCCATGACATAAACAGGCTCGCCGATCAGCGATTGTTTCTGACGGTCGATGTGCTGCACGAAGGCCTTCACGCCGCCTTCGTATTCCAGCGTTACTTCGTAAGGGTCGGCTTCGCGCTCGTCGCGGAAGATGATTTTCACGCCGCTGTTCAGGAAGGCGAGTTCGCGAAGACGGTGTTCCAGTGTCTTGCGATCATAGTCCGTCATCGTGAATGTCGCCGGCGATGCCAGGAAGCGCACGGCTGTGCCGGTGTAGAGCTTGCCGTTCTCGCGCTTCGGCGAAGGCCCCCGCTTGACCAAAGGCGCCTCGACATGACCGCCATTCACGAAGCGCACGAAATGTTCGAAGCCTTCGCGGTGGATCGTCAGGTCCAGCCAGTCGGACAGCGCATTGACGACCGAGACGCCGACGCCGTGGAGGCCGCCGGACACCTTGTACGAGTTCTGGTCGAATTTACCGCCCGCGTGGAGCTGGGTCATGATGACCTCAGCGGCAGAGACCCCCTCCGAGGCATGCATGCCGACCGGGATGCCGCGGCCGTTGTCGGTGATTTCCGCCGAGCCGTCCGGATACAGAGTAACCGTTACGCGGTCAGCATGGCCGGCGAGGGCTTCGTCGATGGCGTTGTCCACCACCTCGTAGATCATGTGGTGCAGGCCTGAGCCGTCATCCGTGTCGCCGATGTACATGCCAGGGCGCTTGCGCACCGCGTCGAGCCCTTTCAGGACCTTGATGGAATCGGCGCCATACTCTGCTTCGCCGCCCGTTCCGGGGGCCTCGGGGATCGTCTCATCCGCCATGGGAAGTTCTTTCTCGGGGTGATTCTCGCAACAGTCTTGAATATACGGGATTTACGCCCGCAAGGGAACGTCCCGAGGGCGTATTTTGCAGTGCCGAAACGATCAGAAAATCGTCAATTATAACAAGGCATTATCGCTTCGATTTCAGGCTTTTTTGGCGCCGCTCGCCACCGCCCTCAGGAGGGCTTGCGTTTGGCGGGTTTGGGGCCCGGTTTGAAGCCGGTCTTACCGCCTTTGGACGCGCCGGTTTTTCCCTTGAAATTGCCCTTGGCGCGGGGGACGCCTACGCCGGATTTCGGGCGCGGTTTGCCAGGCTTCCCGCCTTTCGCGCGGTCGTCCTGGACGTAGTCGGAAGGCGCGAAGGCCCGAGTGAAGGGCGCATCCTCGCGGGAATGGCGCTCGCGCGGGCTTTCATCCCGGCTGCGCTCGCGGGCGGGGCGCGGAGCGCGCTCTTCGCGGGGCGGGCGGTCCTTGCGATAAGGTGCGCGGGGTGCGTCGTCGCGGTTGCGCTCGCCGCGCGGCGCATCAGCTGGCGCGAATGCTTCAAGCTCGGGAATGCCCTCCATCGGGAAGGCCTGGAGGCTGCCCTCAAGACGGCCGGACTCCCCGGTTTTCTCGAACAGGCGCATCGCGCCCTGCGGCGTCAGTTCCACATGCGTGTTGCCGGAATTGATGCGGATCTGTCCTATATCGTCCCGTTCGAGCCCGCCTGCCTTGCACAGCATCGGCAGCAGCCATTTCGGATCGGCATTCTTCTTTCGACCCACATTGATGGCAATCCAGATCGCGCCGGGGATATCTGCCCGTTCCGAACGCGGACGTTTTTCCCGGGGCGGGCGATCTTCACGCGCGGGACGGTCCTCGCGGGTGGTCCATTCCTCGCGAGGGGCGCGTTCCGGGCGGATGCGTTCCGGCCGGTCGCGCAGCGAACGCTCCGGGCGTTCCCAGTCCGGTTTGGCGCGGCGGTCGCTGGCCCGGTCATCGACTTCGCGCAGCTCTTCCGGGGCCGAGCGGCCTTCGCGCTTGGCGCGTACGAAGGCTGCGGCCACGGCCTCGGCGCCATGACGCGCCAGAAGCTGCTCAACCAGCAACGTCTCGTGTTCGCTGGCGGGTGGGCTGATAGCGGCATCAGCAAGAAGCCGTGCATCGTCCTGACGCGCAATCTCGTCGGCCGAGGGCGGCTTGCCCCAGCTCGCGGAAATCTTGGCGTCGCCGAGAAGCCGCTCAACGCGCCGGCGCGCTTTCGGCGCCACCAGCAGGGCGCTGACGCCCTTCCGGCCGGCGCGGCCGGTGCGGCCGGAACGGTGAAGCAACGTGGCAGGGTCGCGCGGCAGGTCAGCATGGATCACGAGGCCGAGGTTCTGCAAGTCAAGCCCGCGGGCAGCCACGTCGGTGGCAATACAGACGCGGGCGCGGCCATCGCGCAGGGCTTGCAGTGCGTTGGAGCGCTCCTTCTGGCTGAGCTCACCGGAGAGGGCGACGACCGGGAAGCCGCGATTACCCATCCGGCTCATCAGCTTGTTCACCGCGGCGCGCGTGGAGCAGAAGACCAGCGCGCTTTCGGAATCCGAATGGCGAACGATGTTGACGATGGCGTTCTCTTCATCGCCAGGGGCGACGAGGAGGGCGCGGTATTCGATGTCGAGGTGTTGGCTCTTCTCGGCTTCGGTCGTCACGCGCGCGGCGTTCTTCTGGTAGCGCGCAGCGAGCGCTGCGATACCCTTCGGCACCGTGGCCGAGAACATCAGTGTACGGCGTTCGTCCGGCGTGCCTTCGAGGATCAGCTCGAGTTCCTCGCGGAAGCCCATGTCGAGCATCTCGTCGGCCTCATCGAGCACGACGACGCGGACACCGGAGGTGACCAATGAGCCGCGCTTGATATGGTCGCCGAGGCGGCCGGGCGTGCCGATCACGATATGCGCGCCGCGTTCAAGCGCGCGGCGTTCGTCGCGCATATCCATGCCGCCGACGCAGGTGGCGAGGCGGGCACCGGCGATGCCGTAGAGCCAGGCGAGTTCGCGGGCTACCTGCATGGCCAGTTCACGCGTAGGCGCCACGATCACTGCGAGCGGAGAGGAGGCGGGTAACAGCGTATCTTCGCCCCGCAGCAGATCATCGGCCATGGCGAGGCCGAAGGCGACGGTCTTGCCGGAGCCGGTCTGTGCGGAGACGAGAAGGTCCTTGTCGGCGAGGTGCGGCGCCAGGACGGCGGCCTGGACTTGCGTCAGATTGGTATATCCGCGTGCGGAGAGGGCGCCGGCAAGTGCGGCGGGGATGGTATCGGGGAGGTTCATTTCGAGGCTTTCGGGCGATAAGCGGGCCTATTGGCACGTTTAGGGCCTTGCGGCTACGGCCAAGCTGCCCGCAGCCTTCGTTCATTGGGCGCCGGGATAGGGAATTGTGCGTACATCATGCCGCGCGGCGGGCGTGTAAACCATGGCACATGAACCCTGACTGGCTTGCCCATGCCCGGCGCGCGGTGCCGCGCTACACGAGTTATCCGACCGCGGCGGACTTTACCGCCGCCGCCGGAGAGGCTGACGCGGTTGTCTGGGCAGCCAGCGTGCCGCGCGGCGCGCCGCTTTCCGTTTACCTTCACATCCCCTTCTGTGAGGCGCTGTGTTGGTATTGCGGCTGCGCGACAAGCGTTCCGAACGGCTATGCGCGTGTAGGGACCTATGCGGCGCGCCTCCTTCAGGAGATAGACTTATGGGCGCGCGCCGTGGGCGAGCATGGCGGCATTGCCCACCTGCACTTCGGCGGTGGCTCGCCAAACGCTTTGCGGGCGGAAGATTTTGCCGCACTCGTGGAGTGCCTGAAATCCGCTTTCGGGGTGCGTCAGGACGCCGAAATCGCCGTGGAACTTGATCCGCGCACGATGCATGCCGGGCAGGTGGAGGCCTATGCCGATGCCGGCGTCACGAGGGTGAGCCTTGGCGTGCAGACACTGGCGCCCGAAGTTCAGACGGCTGTGAACCGGATCCAGCCGCCGGACATGGTGGCGCGCCTCGTCAACGATCTTCGCAGCGCGGGTATCAAGGCGATCAACATGGACTTGATGTATGGCCTGCCGCATCAGACTGTGGACGATGTCGTCACGGCGGCGCGCTTTGCCGCCGACAATGGCGCCGCCCGTGTGTCTGTGTTCGGCTATGCGCACCTGCCTTGGTTTGCGAAGCACCAGAAGGCCATTGATGCCGACGCGTTGCCCGGCCTCGAAGCGCGGTTTGGACAGGCCAGCGCAGCCACTGAAACGCTGCGCGCGGCAGGCTATGAATTGATCGGGCTGGACCACTTTGCGCGCGCCGACGATCCGCTGACCGTCGCCGCACGGGAAGGGCGCCTGCGCAGGAACTTCCAAGGGTATACGGATGATCCGTGCGAAACACTGATCGGCATGGGCGCAACGTCGATCTCGCAATTTCGGGAGGGCTTCATCCAGAACTGCAAGGATCGGAGATTCTGGGGCGAAGCTGTGGCGGCCGGGCGGCTGCCCGTCGAGCGCGGCGTCGTGTTGACGCCGGATGATCGGCTGAGGTCCCGCGCCATCGAGCAGCTGATGTGCACGCTCGAAGTTGATGTGGACGCCGTGTGTCGCGAGATCGGCGCGCCGGATGGTAGCCTTGAGGCGGCACTTTCCCGAGCCCGCGCGCTACAGCCTTCAGGTCTGTGCACCGTGGAAGGATCGCGCGTATGTGTGCCGGATGCCGCTCGCCTGTTCCTGCGCACGGTGGCGCAATGCTTCGATGCGCGCACCCCGGCTGCGCCGGAACAGCGCCATGCCAAGGCGGTCTAGGTTTTCAGTGCTTTGGCATGGTGGGCGATGTGCTCATCCATGAAGGTTGCGATGAAATAGTAGTCGTGGCCGTAGCCCTCGCGCAGCCGGTAATCGAGCCGCTGGCCATCCTTTTCGCAGGCGGCGATGAAGAATTCCGGCTTCAGCTGGGTCTGGAGGAAAGTGTCTGCCGTGCCGGTATCGACGAGGATCAGCGCCTTGCTCTGCCGCTCTTTCACCAGTTCGGTTGCGTCATACTGTTCCCACACCACCGAAGGCGGGCCGAGATAGGCCGTGAAAGCCTTCTCGCCCCAAGGCACGCGGGCAGGGGATGTGATCGGCGAGAAGGCGGAGCAGGATTTGTACCTATCCGGATGTTTCAGGTGCAGCGTGATGGCGCCGTGCCCGCCCATTGAATGCCCGAAGATGCCTTGCCGCGCCATGTCGGCAGGAAAGTTCGCCGCGATCAGGTCAGGCAGTTCATCCGTGATGTACTGATCCATCTTGTAATGCCGCGACCAGGGCGCCTCGGTGGCCGTCAGGTAGAAGCCCGCGCCCTGCCCAAGGTCGTAGGCTTCATCATTGGGCACATGCTCGCCGCGCGGACTCGTATCCGGCGCAATGATCATCAGGCCATGCCGGGCGGCATGTTCCTGAACGCCGGATTTCTCCATCATGTTTGCCCATGTGCAGGTCAGCCCCGACAGATACCAAAGTACCGGCACAGGCCCGTGCGCAGCCTGCGGGGGCGTATAGACCGCAAACCGCATGGTACATCCGAGAAGCGCGCTCTCATGGTCGTGCACGGACAATGTACCGCCAAAGGATTTCCAGGAAGAGACGGGCTTCAGGTCAGTCATCATTCGATCCTTTGTGTGGGGCGAGGGCGCGGAAACGACACACCGAACCCGCCCTCTGTATAGCCTTCATCCGGTTCATTGTGTGGCGATCCCGGCTCGTTGAAGTACTCCAGCACGGGCCAGCGTGCACTGACTTCGGCCTTAAGGCCATCGTCGAGGCCCAGCGCCATGTGGGCGACGAGCGCTTTTGTCCACTCCGCCAGCGAGACAACACGGTTGCCGCGTTCCTGCGCGCGTTCGATCACCCAGCGGATCGCTTCCGACCGAATGGGGCTGAGATCTGCAAGCGGTGCGCCGGGCGGGCTCATTCCGTCAGCGCGGCAATACACTCGATTTCGAGCGCGGCGCCGAATGCAAGACCGCTCACGCCAACGGTCGAGCGGGCCGGTTTCGGGTCCGGCACCGCAGTAGCGTAGGCGGCGTTCATCGCAGCATAGTCGGCCATGTCGCTCAAGAAGACAGTGCACTTCACGAGGTTCGAAAGGTCCGCACCATAGCTGTCGAGTGTGCGCTCGTAGTTGCGGAGAATCTGCGTCGTCTGTGGACCGGCACCGCCGGGCACCAGCGCGTTAGTGGCCGGATCGATGCCGAGCTCGCCGGAAAGGTAGACCAGGTGGCCTACCCGAACGGCGCGCGAGAAGGGCAGGGTCTGGCCCGCGATTGGCTGGCCGGTATTGTAAGAAACCTCTGGTCCCGGTGCGCCCTGCGAGGCGGCCGAGACACAGGCAGTCGTGAGGAGGGCCGCCACCAGCGCTGCAGCCAGGCTGAAATGTTTCATGGCGGCCCTCCCTTCACTCACTTGCGGTGCAGCGCACAGAGCTTGTTGCCGTCCGGATCACGCAGGTAGGCAAGGTAGAGCGCGCCGGGGCCTTCGCCGCGCCAGCCCGGCGGGTCTTCGATCGCCTTGCCGCCTGCCGAGACACCGGCCTTGTGCCAGGCATCGGCCTGGTCGGTCGAGGCCATCGCGAAACCGATGGTCATGCCGTTTCCGCTCGTCGCCGGTTTGCCGTCGATCGGCGGTGTCACGAGGAAGATGCCGCCATTGTGCATGTAGACGAGGCGGCCCTTCGGGTCCTTGATCCCGGGTTTTCCGCCCACGGACGAAAACAGCGCATCATAGAACGCCTTCGATCTGTCGATGTCGTTCGATCCCACCATCATGTGACTATACATTTTCAGTTCCTCCTTTTGAGTTTCAATTATCAGTAGACAACGACGCTGCGGATGCTCTTGCCTTCGTGCATCAGGTCGAACGCATCGTTGATCTTGTCGAGCGTCATCACGTGCGTGATCATCGGGTCGATCTCGATCTTGCCGTTCATGTACCAGTCGACGATCTTCGGCACATCCGTGCGGCCCTTCGCGCCGCCGAAGGCCGTGCCGCGCCAGTTGCGCCCTGTGACCAGCTGGAACGGCCGCGTCGAGATTTCCTTGCCGGCTTCCGCCACGCCGATGATGACGCTTGTGCCCCAGCCGCGATGGCAGCATTCGAGCGCCTGGCGCATCACGGTGGTGTTGCCGGTGCAATCGAAGGAATAGTCTGCCCCGCCGCCGGTCAGCTCGACAATGTGGGCCACGACATCCTTGATCTCTTTCGGATTCACGAAATGCGTCATGCCGAAGCGGCGACCCCATTCTTCCTTGGACGGATTGATGTCGACGCCGACGATCATGTCTGCGCCCGCCATGCGTGCGCCCTGGATCACGTTCAGGCCGATGCCGCCAAGTCCGAACACAACGACATTCTCGCCGACCTGAACCTTTGCCGTGTTGACGACGGCGCCGACGCCGGTGGTGACCCCGCAGCCGACATAACAGGCCTTCTCGAAGGGCGCGTCTGTGCGGATTTTCGCCACCGCAATTTCCGGCAGCACGGTGAAGTTCGAGAAAGTGGAGCAGCCCATGTAATGATAGACCGGCTGGCCCTTGTAGGAGAAGCGCGAAGTCCCATCCGGCATCAGGCCCTTGCCCTGCGTTGCGCGGATGGCTGTGCAGAGGTTCGTCTTGCCCGAAAGGCAGCTTTTGCACTGGCGGCATTCCGGCGTGTAGAGCGGGATGACATGATCGCCTGGCTTCACGCTGGTGACGCCCGTGCCAACCTCGCGCACGATGCCCGCGCCCTCATGGCCCAGCACGCTTGGGAAAATGCCTTCGGAGTCCAGGCCGTCCAGCGTGTAGGCATCTGTGTGGCAGATGCCGGTTGCCATGATTTCTACGAGCACTTCGCCAGCCTTCGGGCCCTCGAGGTCAAGCTCGACGATCTCGAGCGGCTTCTTGGCCTCGAAGGCAACCGCGGCACGCGTTTTCATGGGCAGACTCCTTGTTTGGCGTCCTACCTAGAGCGATGCGCCGCCGGGGTCCACCTCAAGCATGGCGGGTCCATTCTGCGGACCATGCAAACGCCCGGCTTGACGATAGTTTGATATCGAACTATAAAGTTTGATGTCAAACGATATAGGAGCAGGCGATGACTTCTCGGCGCGGCATTCTGAAACTCATCGGTGGCGGAGTGGTGCTCGCCGCTGCAGGAGCAGGCGGGTTCGTCGCCATGAACCAGCCAAGCCGCGCTGCCCGCGAAGCCTGGCGAACGGCAGGGCAGGAGACGGAGTTCCGCCGCCGCTTCCTGTCCTATGCGCTGCTGGCGCCCAATCCCCACAATCGCCAGCCCTGGCTGGTGCAGCTGGAAGGCGACGATGCACTTACCCTCTATGTCGATCTTGAACGGCGGCTTCCCGCAACCGACCCGTTCGACCGGCAAATCATCATCGGTTGCGGCGCCTTTCTCGAGCTCTTGCGTCTCGCAGCAGCAGAGGAAGGGTTCGGCGCGGAGATCTTCATGTTTCCGGAAGGCAGCCCAGACATGGCGGGCCGGCTTGATGCCCGCCCGGTCGCGCGTGTGCACTTCATTGACGGCGCAGCGACCCCGGACCCGTTGTTCGCACACGTCCTTGCCCGGCATACGAATCGTGAAATCTACCAGCCTCGTGACGTCGAGGCAGAAAAACTCACCGCCCTCGCGGCGGCGGGAGCCTCGTTCGGCCTTATGGCGCACACGTGCGGAAATGATCAGACAGCGGAGCGCTTGCGCGACATCACGTGGCGCGGTCATGAGGTGGAATCACTGACGCGCCATACGATGCAGGAAAGTATAGACCTGATGCGGATTGGCCCCGCTGAGGTTGCCCGCCACCGCGACGGACTCACGCTCGAAGGCCCGATGGTCGGACTTGGGACGCTGGTCGGTGCGGTATCCCGCGAAGCGCTGGAAGATCCGGGTTCCGTTGCCTTCCGGCAAGGGCTCGACATGTACCGTGCCCGCGCGGCCTCGGCACGCGCGTTCGCCTGGCTGATTGATGATGGCCTCACCCGCGAGAGCCAGCTCTCGGCGGGCCGCGCTTACATGCGCCTGACTTTGGAAGCCGTCGCCCAGGGGCTGGCTATTCATCCTTGGAGCCAGACCCTGCAGGAATACCCTGAAATGGCGCCGCTCTATCGTGAAGTCCACGAACTCATCGGCAAAGGGGGACGGTTGCAGATGCTGGTACGTGTCGGCTATGCAGGGCCAGTTGTCCCGGCGCCGCGCCGCAGCCTTGATGCCCTTGTGATGAGTTGATCCGTATGCCGCCTAAACCGGGTGATCTTGAAACACTTTATTTTCGCCTGTTCAACGAGATCGGCATCATCGCTCAGCTCTCTGCCAGCCGGTTCCAGAGGGTCCTCCCGCACGGCCTGACGGTCGCCCAGTTCAGCCTGCTCAACCATTGCGTCCGGCTTGGCGATGGCTGGACGCCAGCGCGCCTCGCGGCCGCATTCCAGGTAACCCGCGGCACGATGACCAATACATTGCAGAAGCTCGAGGCGAAGGGCTTCATCCGGATCGAGGCGGACGCGGAAGACGCCCGGTCGAAACGGGTCTATCTCAAGTCCACGGGGCGTGCGGCGCGCGATCTCGCGCTCAAGGAACTGGCGCCTGAACTCGCCGGTCTGCCTGAAGGATTCCCGCCCGAACTGGCCGCAAGCATTCTTCCTGCCCTCGAACAGCTCAGGATCTGGCTCGACACGCACCGCTGATCCCTTAAGTGTTCCCCGTCAGGGAGGACGCAATGAGACAGTTGGTGTGGGGGCTGGGGATCCTTGTGTTCGCCCTGTGGGCGAGTTGGGCGTGGGCCGGGCGAGGGCTGAAGCCGTTGGACGAGATTGAGCGCGCCCGTGCGCCCGGCCAGTTCGCTTCGCTGCCGGATGGCAAGTTGCATTACCGGCTGACCGGCCCCGAAGGCGCGCCGCTCATCGTCATGGTGCATGGTTTCTCGACGCCCGGGTTCATCTTCGACCAGAACGCCGCTGCTCTGAGAGACGCCGGTTTCCGCGTGCTGCAGTTCGATCACTTTGGACGCGGTTGGTCTGACCGGCCTGATGCGCGGTATGACATTGACTTCTACGACCGCGAACTGACCGGCCTGCTTGATGCCCTGGCCGTGACCGAGCCGGTCGGGCTTGTCGGCCTGTCGATGGGCGGGCCTGTCGTTGCCGAATTTGCAGTGCGCCATCCGGAGCGCGTTGCGCGCGTCTTCCTGTTTGTGCCGGCAGGATTCGATGTGGCGGGCACGGACGGTTTTCAGGCGAGCCTCATTCGCACACCCGTGATCGGCGACTGGCTGTGGCGCGTCGTGGCAATGGGTTCGCTCACAAGTGATCCTCAATATGACGAAACAGACCTCGCACCTGAAGATCGTCTGCAAGGCGACTTCAGGGAACAAATGACCTATCGAGGTTTCGGCCGCGCGTTGCTGTCAAGCTTCCGGCATTTCCCGATGCAGGGTAGGGACGATACGTTTGCTGCGCTGGCGGCAAGCGGCATTCCGGTCGCGGCTGTCTTCGGCACCGCGGACCCGACCGTATTGATCTCCAGCGCGGACAAGATGCGTGCGGTGATGCCCGAAGCGGACGTCCATGTCCTCGACGGCGCCGACCACGGCCTCAACTACAAGCGCCACCGCGACGCGAACCCGATCCTCACCGCCTGGTTCGAACAGGAAGGCGCCTGGTTTGAAGCACCTGGGCAAGCAACCGAGGAAGAAGGTGTCATGGTGGGCGACGAACCCGTCGATCCGTCCCTTCTGGCTTCTAGTCTTCAAGAACCGCCGAGCACGACTCCACGCGAACCCTCTGGGCCCGCGTGCCGAATGTCTCGAATAGGAACGCGTCGGTGCCCGTAAGCCAGGCCTGACCGTTCATCGCCGCCAGTTCGTCAAACAGGGCACGGCGGCGGTCCGGGTCAAGATGGGCGGCCGCCTCATCCAGCAACAGGAGCGGCGAGGGTCCTGTTCCGTCCACGGACAATGCTTCCGCAGAAGCCAGCACGAGGCCGATGAGCAGTGCTTTCTGCTGGCCTGTCGATGCTTCGCTGGCGGGTGCGCCGGACGGCCGGTGGATGACGCCGAGGTCGGACCGGTGTGGACCACTCAGCGTACGTCCCGCCGCAATGTCGCGCCGCCGTCCGGTGCGGTAAGCATCGACCAGCAGGTCGAAGATCGCACGGAAATCATCGCCTTTCAGGGCGGCGTCCTCTGCTTCTCCCGCGAGTGACAAGTCGGCCTTGGGAAAATGCCCATCGGGCCGCGCATCTATGGCGCCCTGCAGCTCGGCAAGCACCAGCGCCCGGTTCACGGCAATCTCGGCTCCTGCCTCGGCAAGCCGCGCTTCGATCGCATCCGCCCAGGCCGGGTCCACATGCCCGCGCTCCAGCAGCGCGTTACGCTCCGCCAGCGCTTTCTCATAGCGCGTGGACGCCGTCCCGTGGGACGGCTGATGCGCCATCACCAGGCGGTCAAAAAACCGCCGCCGCTCGCCCGCGCCGCCTCGGAAAACGCCGTCCATCGCCGGCGTCAGCCAGATCAGCCGGATCCGTTCGGCGAGATCCCCCGGGCTCGCCGCCGCGCCGTCGATCCGCACAGCGCGCTTGGCAGGCCCCGTGCCTTCCAGCGCAATGCCGATCTTCTGCTCGTCATCAAGGGTTCCGGAAATCGTCCAGCCGCCGGGCGCGCCATGCCGCGTCATCTCTGCCAGCTGCGCCGCGCGCAGGCCGCGTCCCGGTCCGAACTGGCTGATCGCTTCCAGCAGGTTCGTTTTGCCCGCACCGTTCGACCCGTAGAGGCAAACCGGCCGTGCGTCGAGCTTTAGCGCGAGACGCTCGTAATTGCGGAAATCAGTGAGGGTGAGGCGGGTGAGAGCGGTCATGCCATTCTGGCCGTATCCGGTTCCGGATGATCAGCCTGCGGAGGACAGGCCATGCCCGCCTACCGGCTTGGTCTCAGCAATACTTTCCATGCCGGCAATGATCGGCCGCGCTTTCTGAATAGCGCCTTGCACCGAAGGAAGGGACAGGCTTGCCTTGTGGCTCTCTGCATCGGTCCAGGCTTCCGTCACCCAGATGGCATTGGCATCCGAAGGATCGCTGGCGACAATATAGCTGAGGCAGCCCGGCATGTCGCGCAGGCCCTGGAGAAGGTAGCCGATCAACTCGTCGCGCCTTCCGTCGGCAGCAGTGAACTTCCCGATCAGTCCATACATGGCCGTCTGTCCCTTCGCGCTGTTGGCGCAGCCGCCAGCAAAGACTGAAAATGCCGCCGATCCCGCCACAAACGTCCGGCGGTCGACCTCCATGGTCTAGACCCTGAGCGGCATCAGCACATAGCGCGCCGACTCGTCTGATGGGTCGAGCACCAGTGCAGGGGACGCGGGATCATTGAACATGAACTCTGCTTCGCCCGCTTCGATTTGTCCCGAAATGTCGAGCAGGTATTTCGCGTTGAAGCCGATCTCCATGGGATCGGAGGAATAGTCCGCTTCGATTTCCTCGTTGCCCGCGCCGGTTTCGGCGTGGTTCACGGCTAGCGTCAGGCGGCCATCGCTGAGGCTCATCTTTACCGAACGCGAGCGCTCTGCCGACACGGTCGACACGCGGTCGACGGCGGCTTCAAATGCCTTGTTGTCGACCGTCAGCTTCTTGTCATTGCCCTTCGGGATCACGCGCGCATAGTCCGGGAACGAACCGTCGATCAGTTTCGAAGTCAGGACCGCGCGGCCTGCGCGCACGACGATCTTGGTGTCGGAGACATCGACCGAGACGTCATCTTCGCGCCCGTCGATCAGGCGCCGGATCTCGTTCACCGTCTTGCGCGGCACAATAACGCCGGCCAGCTTTTCGCTGCCCTTCGGCGCTTTGAGTTCGGCCAGCGCCAGGCGGTGGCCATCGGTGGCGACCGAGCGCAGCACCGGCTTGCCGGCATCATTCTTCGCGGCGTGCAGGTAGATGCCGTTGAGATAATAGCGCGTCTCCTCTGTCGAGATCGCGAAGCGCGTCTTGTCGATCAGGCGCGCAAGGTCCCGGGCCGCAAGGCTGAACGCCGTACCGCCTTCGTCAGACGCCATCGTCTGGAAATCGGAGGCGGGCAGGGTGGGCAATTCGAACTGGGACCGGCCCGCCGTCAGCACCAGGCGCTGCGTATCGGAGTTCAACTCCATCAGCACTTCGGCGCCGGATGGCAGCTTGCGCACCACGTCGAACAGCGTGCCGGCAGGTGCTGTCACGGCGCCGTCGCGGGCCACCTTCGCTTCAGCCGAGTCGACAGCCTCGATGTCGAGGTCGGTTGCGGTCAGGCGAAGCTCGCCCTTGCTGGCCTGCAACAGCACGTTCGAGAGGATCGGGATCGTCGTGCGGCGCTCGACAATGTTCTGCACATGGCTCAGCGCGTTGAGAAGGTCACCGCGTTCAATCGTCAGCTTCATCTTCGGGTCCGTCCATCACGGGAGCCGTAGTCCGGTCTCCCCAATCCGTTGATATGTGTTTCCGTGAATCCCTGACCCCGCCACCGACAGGGAATCAGCCCGTTTCGCATGGGAAGCGGGCTGAAGACCCTTAAACAAGTTCAGCCAAAAGCCAAGCGCCCACCCCGCCGGAGCGCGCGGATCGCGGCCAGGTTGACTCAGATCTGACCAGCGTCCAGCATGTCGAGGATGACAGCTTCAACCCGGGCAATATCATCCGCAAGGCGCGGGTCTTCCGGCAGTGCTTTCTCGATGCGGCGGAACGCATAGAGAACTGTTGTGTGATCTCTCTTGCCGAAGGCACGCCCGATCTGCGGAAACGACTTACGGGTCATCGTGCGGCAGAGATACATCGCGATCTGCCTCGGATACACGAAGCTTTGCATCTTGCTCGGGCCTTCAAGGTCGGCGCGAGCAATAGGGAAGATCTTCAGCGTCGCTTTCTTGATCACGTCTATGGTCGGCTCGCGCTGCTCGCCGGAATGCCGGCGGATCACCCGCTCCAGCATATCCAACGTCGGCGTTTCCTGGCCGAAATTGGCTTCGGTGAACAGGCTCCAGACGGCGCCGGTCAGTTCACGGCCGGGGCCCCGGATGCCCGCGTTGAGTTTCTGGATCATGTCGTCCTCAAGCAGGAACTCTGGATGGCTCGCCGCAATATGGCGCGCGAGCCGGTAAAGGATCTCGCGGCGCATCGCGGCGTCGGGCAGGCCGATCTCGACCGCGGTGGCGCCTTTGATCTCGCCGCGCAGGCGCTGGCCGAAGCCAACCGTCTCGCCGGGGGCCGTATCGCCTACCAGCACGACCTGTCCGCCGGTGCCGGTGACTTCACGGATGTTCTGGAACAGCTCGTTTTCCGTGCCCGGCTTGCCGGCAATGCGGTGCAGGTCGTCGACGATCAGGATTGCCGCCGTGCGCAGGCGGCGCTTCAGGTTGCTGGTATCGCGGGCCTTCACGCCATCGATATAGGCCGACATGAATTCTTCCGCGGTCAGGTAGACGACCTTGCGTTTCGGATCACGCTTCGCGACGTCAGCCTTCAACGCCATCGCGATATGCGTCTTGCCGGTGCCCTGCGGACCGTAGATCAGCGTGATCGGCGTGCCCGCCGGCAGGCCTGCTGCTATGCGCTTGGCGACTTCTGCGGCCGTCTTGTTCGACGGGCCGACTACCAGATTGTCGAACGTCATCGCCGGACCACCAGACAAGGGCGCCGTCGTGTGTGAACCGTCTGCCACGTCGGCCTCCGTTTCGACCGCCCATGGGTCGCCGATCAGGTCGCGCAGCTCGGCCGAAACCGTCCGCCAACAGATCAATTTAATGGAGCGTGCCTGCGGATCCATGCCGGCCCAAAGCCGCTCGATCTCCCGTTTGTAATCACGGCTCACGCGGTCAAGCGCGACCGGGTCACGCGCGGCGAGCAACATTTCGCCTTCGACTTCCGCAACAAGTCGCAGTTCCGCAATCCAGCGGCCAAACTCTTCTTCAGGCATGCGGGATTTCAGGACCGTCTGCACATCTTCCCAGACGCGCTGACCGGTGGCCTCGCCACCTTGCTGTTCCTGTGATCCCTCATTTACGCGAGAAGCAAACAATCTCTTTCGGTCCATCAACCCGACCCCGTTTCTAGTTTTGATCGCTCTTTCCAACTCGCACTCGACGCGCCCGGCAGGCCCCCGCCTGATACACAAAAATACTCTTTACCGGGACGATTTAGCTGGCAGGGACGAAATTATCCGGCACAGATTTTCATTACAAGTCCCTCTTTTTTTTGAACGCCTCAGTTAGCGTGTTGACTTGTGCGGCGTGCCAAAAATGCACAGAAGATTCATGCGGTTGCATCAGCAAAAAAGTTTCTTTGTGAGCATTTGATCGCGTTTGTTCGCAGAAGTTCTGTCAATCAGGAACATCCATATCAGGCTGTGGAATTATCGCTTTTGCCCTGTCCTTTTGCATTCAGGTTACACCCTCCGCGGCGGGCGCAATTACCTTAAACTTAAAATAGAGGAGTTATGCCTGCCGGGTGTTCCGGAAAGCAGGACGTGTCGTCAGGTTCGTGAGGCAAAAACAAAGCCCGCCAGGTTCATCTGGCGGGCTTTCACTGCAGGCCGCCGGTGGCGCCTGATCCTTTGGCGTTCAGCCCATTGCCTTGATGCGGGCCGAAAGGCGCGAAACCTTGCGCGAGGCGGTGTTTTTGTGGGCGACGCCTTTGGTCACGGCGCGCATGATTTCCGGTTGGGCCACCTTCAGCGCCTCGGCCGCAGCGGCCTTGTCGCCCGAAGCAATGGCCTCTTCGACCTTACGGACATAAGTGCGCACGCGCGAGCGGCGGGCCTTGTTGACCTCGGTGCGCGCTTCGATCTTGCGCACCATCTTCTTGGCAGATTTCGTATTCGCCATCGTAAACTCCTGGAGCCCCGGGAAAGTCCCCCGTCAGGCCGAAGGCGGGGAGATACATAAAGGGCGGGGGTGCGTCAACCGGACTCGGACGTGAAAAGCAGCCTTCCGGCGGGGTTTTCAGCGGTCCTTGAAGTGGGCCGTGCGCTTTTCGACATAGGCCTTCATGCCTTCTTTCTGGTCATCTGTGGCAAAAAGGGAATGGAACAGGCGGCGTTCAAACTGGATGCCCTGCGCCAGCGGGGTTTCGTAGGCCGCATTGATGGCCTCCTTGGTCATCATCGCGGCGGCTCGTGGCATAAGCGCAATCGTTCGCGCCAGGTCCTTCGCCTCGTCCATCAGGTCATCGGCCGGCACGATCCGGCTGATCAGGCCGCAGCGCTCGGCCTCCACGGCCTCCATCATGCGACCGGTCAGGCAGAGCTCCATCGCCTTAGACTTGCCGATCACCCGCGCCAGCCGCTGGGTGCCGCCGGCGCCCGGCATCACGCCGAGGCGGATTTCCGGCTGACCGAACCGGGCATTGTCGGCAGCCAGAATGATGTCGCACATCATTGCCAGCTCGCAGCCGCCGCCGATGGCATAGCCGCCCACAGCCGCGATCAGCGGCTTGCGGGTGCGCGCCGCGCGCTCCCAGTTCCGCGTGATGAAGTCCTCATAATAGGACTGCGGGAAGGTCTTGGCCTGGATTTCCTTGACGTCCGCGCCGCCCGAGAAGGCCTTCCGCGAGCCCGTCAGGATGATGCAATGCACCTTGTCGTCCGCCTCGAACCGGTCGAGCGCCGCCGAGAGTTCGCTCATCATCTCCTCGCAGAGCGCGTTCAGGCTCTCCGGGCGGTTCATCTGGATGACGGCAAAGCCGTCTTCGGCGTCGATCTCGGTGATCAGGGTCTTGTACGACATGAGGGCTTTCCGGGCGGGGGTGCGCTGTGAGGGGCTGCGTTGACGCGATCAGGTCCTGCAAAGGCGAGACGGCGGCGATGGTGCAGGGCGGGCCTCGGTCAAATGTGGCAAACTCGCGGCGCTATACGCGATGGCCGGAGCCTTGTCACCCGGTGCGACCTCGCGGCCTGTGCAATGGCGGGCCACCCCTCTATATCCGCTGCATGAGCGACATCCCCTCCCGGCCTGACGATCCCGAACGCAACCGCCTCACCGGCCGCCTTGCCCGCACCGCCAAGGTCGGTGCGAACCTCTCCGGCGCGGGTCTCGCCTTTGCCGCCCAGTCCCTGTTCGGCGGCGACGAAGGCGACCAGCGCATCGCCAAGGCGCTCGCCGCTGCCCTCGGCAAGTCCAAGGGCCCGCTGATGAAGATCGCGCAGCTCGTCTCGACCATCCCGGATTTCCTCCCGCCCGAATATGCCGCCGAACTCAGCCAGCTGCAGGCCGAGGCGCCCGCCATGGGCTGGCCCTTCGTCAAGCGCCGCATGCGTGCCGAACTCGGGGCAGGGTGGGAAACGAAGTTCGCGAGCTTCACCCACGAAGCCGCCCATGCCGCCTCCCTCGGTCAGGTTCACCGCGCGACCCTGCACGATGGCCGCGACGTTGCCTGCAAACTGCAATACCCGGACATGGCCAGCGCCGTGGAATCCGATGTCGGCCAGCTGCGCACGCTACTCGGCCTTTTCAAGCGGATGGACGGGTCCATAGATGCTGACGCGATGGTGGAGGAAATCACGGACCGCCTGCGCGAAGAGCTCGACTATGCCCGCGAGGCGAAACACATGGCCCTATACGGCGCCATGCTGGCCGACAAATCCTTCGTCACCGTGCCTGAGCTTGTCCCCGATCTCTCCGCCGAACGCCTCCTCACGATGACCTGGCTGTCCGGTGACAAGCTCTCCAGCTTCGAATCCGCCCCGCAGGAGGCCCGCAACCGCATCGCCGAAATGCTGTTCTGGACCTGGTGGGCGCCGATGAACTCCTACGCCGTCATTCACGGCGACCCCCACCTCGGCAACTACCAGGTCACCGGCAACGGCACCGGCATCAACCTGCTAGACTTCGGCTGCGTACGCATCTTCCCGCCTAAATTCGTCGGCGGGGTCGTCGATCTCTACCGCGCGATGCTGCACGACGATTTCGACGCCGCCTATGCCGCCTACGAAACCTGGGGCTTTGAAAACCTGTCGCGGGAGCTGGTCGAAGTCCTGAACGTCTGGGCCCGCTTCATCTACGGCCCGATCATCGACGACCGGGTGCGTACGGTTGCGGATGGCATCAAGCCCGGCGAGTATGGCCGCAAGGAAGCTTTCCGCGTCCGTCAGTTGCTGAAGGAGAAGGGGCCCGTGAAGATCCCGCGCGAATTCGTTTTCATGGATCGCGCCGCCATCGGCCTCGGTGCCGCCTACCTGCGCCTGGGCGCAGAGCTGAACTTCCACCGCCTGTTTGAAGAAAGTCTCGAAGGCTTCTCCATCGAAACCGTCGCCGCGCGCCAGGCGGCCGCGCTCAAACAGGCGGGCCTCGCTTGAAGCGTCCGGCCTGGCTTTCGCTCGCCTCGCTGCGCGAGGTTGGCCCCATCGCGGTCCTGGGCGTGATCGCGCTGGGCCTCCTTGGCTTCGCCGAACTCGCCGACGAAGTGTTCGAGCGCGAGACCCATGGCTTCGACGCCGCCGTGCTGACCTTCCTGCGCATGCCCGAAGACACATCCACGCCGATTGGGCCGGCCTGGCTTCTCAATGCGATGACCGACATCACTGCTCTCGGTGGCTATGCTGTCCTCACGCTCGTCACCCTCGCCGCCGTGCTGTACCGCGTTGCGCGCAATGATGGTTTCACTGCAGTGCTTATAGCCTCTGCTATCGGCACAGGCGCGCTGCTCGGTAACCTGTTGAAGCTGGGCTTCGACCGACCGAGGCCGGATATCGTTGAACACCTGACCCACGCTACCAGCTCGAGTTTCCCGAGCGGCCACGCCACCCTCGCCGCCGTCACCTACCTGACGCTCGGCGCATTGATCGCCCGCGGCCAGCCCAGCCACAGCATCAAGGCGCTGGTCCTCGGCGGTGCCATTTTCATCACCATCCTCGTCGGCTTCAGCCGGGTTTATCTGGGCGTCCACTGGCCGACCGATGTGCTCGCCGGCTGGTGCCTTGGCGCCGCTTGGGCCGCCTTCTGGTGGCTCGCCCTTCTGCGCGTGAAACCGGCGACTGAAGACGCGCCATCCGGCGGCGCCTGACAGCCTCACGCCATCTGGAACCGGATCGGCACTTCCTTCGGGCCGCACACGAAATTCGCCTGCGTGCGCCGGGCCGGACCGCTCAACTCAACGGATTTCAGCCGCGGCAGCAATTCTTCCCACAGCACCCGCATTTCCATGCGCCCGAGGTGCTGACCGAGACAGACGTGGGCGCCATAGCCGAACGCGACATGCTTGTTCGGCGTGCGGTCGGCCTTGAACACGTAAGCGTCGTCAAACACCGCCTCGTCGCGGTTGCCGGACGGATAGGACAGGAACAACCAGTCACCCTTGCGGATCGCTTTGCCCGCCACTTCCGTATCTGCCGTCGCGGTGCGCATGAAATGCTTCACCGGCGTCTCCCAGCGGATGGACTCCTCCACCATCGCCGGGATCAGCGAGAGGTCGTCCTTCACCTTCCGGAACTCGCCGGGGTTTTCCGCGAGCGCCCACAACGCCCCGGCCGTCGTGTTGGAGGTCGTGTCATGTCCGGCCGTTGCCGCGATGATGTAATAGCTCATCGCCTCGAGATGGCCGAGCGGTTGTCCGTATACGGCGCCATTCGCAATGACACTGGCGAGATCGTCGCGCGGAGTTTTGCGCCGGTCCTCGGTCATGGCGTTGAAATAGGTCATGAAGTCGATGACGGTCGCGTTGATCATGTTCAGCGCTTCGCCCGCGTCCTGCATCTCCTTGCCGGCGCGGTTCACGTCCGGGTCCTGCGTGCCGAAAAGTTCCTGCGTCAGTTTCAGCATGCGCGGCTCGTCCGCCGCCGGCACGCCGAGCACTTCCATGATCACGTGCAGTGGATAGAGAAACGCCACGTCGCGCGCGAAGTCGCACTCGGTGCCTTTCTCCGCCATCTTGTCGATGAAGCCGCGCGCGATCTCGCGGATACGGTCTTCCAGCTTGCGCAGGTTCTGCGGCATGAACCAGGATTGGGTCAGCCGACGGTACTGCATGTGGTCCGGGTTATCCATCTGCACCAGCGAGCGCAGCAGGTTCGGCGAGCCGCCCATCATCTCGCGTACGCGCCGGTCAGCCTCGATCGTGGTCAGAGTCGCCGAGCGGTCTTCGTTGTGGAAGAGGTCGTTCTGGCGCTCGACATTCAGGATATCGGCATGCCGCGTCACCACCCAGAACGGATCGAAGCCTTCGACCTCGGCGACATCCAACGGCGCATTCTTGCGCAACCATGCAAAGGCCGCGTGCGAGCGGTGCCAGTCGGCATAGGCTTTCGGATCAACAACGTCCTGTGCGATTTCCTTGGGTATGGCCATGTGTGTCCTCCCTGAACACGTTTGCCGGAGCGCCCGGCTTGCTCGCTGGGATACTACAAACTTGCTATACAGCCAACAAATATGTTAGAGGTGCGACATGAAGAACACCATTGATGATGCCGGCGCGTCCGCGCCCCGCCTGACCCAGGCCGAGCGCCGCGACCGTTCGGAGCGCGAGCTGATCGCGGCGGCCATCAAGGTCGTGGCGGAGCACGGCGTCTCGGCCGCCACCTTTGATACCATAGCGCGCGAAGCCGGATTCTCGCGCGGTCTCGTCACCCAGCGTTTTGGTTCCAAGGAAGGCCTTATCCGTTCCCTGATCTGGCACCTGCACCAGTGGCAGGGCGAAGTGCTGGAGGAAGGCCACGTTGCGGAAATGGACGGGCTCGAAGCGCTCTGTGCTTTCGTACGACTGCATTGCGATACCGTGCTCGGCGAAACGGAAGGCTCCGCCTATTTCATGCTGCTCGCCGCCGCTGTGGCTGACCGGCTGGAGACCCGCGCCGCCTTTGCCGAGTCGCATGAGGTCGAGCGCGTGTTGATCCGTGCCTTCATTGAGCGCGGCCAGAAGAGCGGCCACATCCGTCCCGAAGTCGACGCAGATGCCGAAGCGCTGATGACGGGCTGCAGCCTGCTGGGCCTGAGGATGCAATGTCTGATCGATGCGTCATTCGATCCGGCGCCGGTGCGTGACGCCCTCATCGGCGCGCTGCGGGATCACCTGAAAATCAAGACCGGAAGGGGGAAGCGCCCATGAGCGCGCCATACAAGACCTGGCAATGCCGGACCTGTGGCTACATCTACGACGAAGCCGAAGGCGATGCTGGCGAAGGGCTCGCGCCCGGTACACGCTGGGCCGAGATTCCTGAAAGCTGGATATGCCCGCTCTGCGGAACACCCAAGGCAGACTTCGACATGGTTGAGCTCTAGCGCGCCGCCACCCGCTGGCATTTCCCACTGGCCGTCTCGCAGTCCATCCGGTCCACATTGATTAGGTCGCCGAACGGGTTCAGCGTGGAGGGATCATCCACCTTCAGCGTCAGAGCATAGGCCTTGCCGATATTCTCTGCGCTCCGGAACATCGACACCGATGTGCCGGCGCAGATCGTCTTCGTCTCGCCCGGCTGCAGCGACTGGGCCGAAAGGCCCGGTGCGGTCGAGACCCATTTGCCCTTCTCGTCGTGCAGGGTCAGGAAGAAGCGCAGCTTCCGGTTCGAGGCATTGCGCGCCTCGGCGCAGGCCTCGAGATGGCGGGTGCCGTTCAGGCCGGCGCTGACCGTCTGCGTCACGGCGCCGAACTGACCCTCGGTCACCCCGCGCGGATAGAGCATCGAGCCGAAGCGGGAATTGACCGCCCGGAAATAGGTATAGGCCGCGACTTCGCAGGCCGCATGCTTGCCGGTGGCCGTCCCCTTCGGCCAGTTGGTATCGCAGGCTTCCCGCATGTCGTGCAGGAAATCGGCGTCGCACACGCCCTGATCCAGCACGCCGGAGCGGTAGCAGGCATCGTGGAACTTGCAGGCCTCCAGAAACGGCCCGTCGGGCACCACGGCGTCCAGAAAGTCCCGGCCTCCACAGGCGTCGAGCGGTTCGCGGGCGCTCATGACCGAAGCGGAAACCACCGCATTGTCCCGGGCCCGGCCCTTGGCCAGCGCAGCAGGTGCCATCAGGGTGGCGGCGAGGGCAACGGTCATCAGTGTGCGAAGCATGTGCAAATGCTTTGCGATCTCCGATGGCAAATTCAAGGCATCCCTTGCAGTCCCGGCCCTGACGGGTTTATCCCCCGGCCATGACCGACGATTTCAACCGCTACCAGACCACCGAGCTTCCTCCCGGCTACTCCCAGCTTGCCTGGCACCGGGGCTTTGGCCGCCAGATCGGCCCGCTCTTCGAGAAACGCGAGAATGGCCGCCTGACCCGCGCATTCCGGGTGGAGGAGTATCACACCAACGGCATGCTCAATGCCCATGGCGGGATGCTGATGACCTTCGCGGACATGGCCTGGGGCGGCGCCGTGGAGAATGACGAGGACACCTGGTGGGTGACTGTCCGCCTCCTGTGCGATTTCCTCGCCGGTGCCCCGCTCGGCAGCTTCGTCGAAGGCGACGGCGTCGTCGTCGGCCAGCAGGACGATATCATCACGGTCGAAGGCCGCATCTGGACCGGCGACAAGACGATCATGCGCGGCACCGGCATCTTCAAGATCATCCCGCGTCGCGAGGGTACCCCTATGCGTGAAGCGGCAGCGGCGAAAGCTAAGGCCTAGGCCATCCCGCCTCCCGCCGCTTCGGCGGCGAGAGGCGAGTGATCAGGCGGCTAATGCGTTGCTTCTTTGCCGCTCGTTTTCCAGAGCGAGAACAGTATTGCCCCGCCGAGGAACGCAATCGTCAGCATGAGCGACCATTGCGGCTCCAGATACGGCACGAGGTGCAGTTCCTTGTAGAGCAGGAAGTTCCAGAAGATCTTCAGGCCGATCAGCACAAGGACCAGCGACAGGCCGTACTTCAGATACTTGAACCGCTCGATTGCGGCTGCCAGCATGAAGTACATCGAGCGCAGGCCGAGGATGGCGAAGATGTTCGAGGTGTAGACGATGAACGGATCGCGCGTGACCGCGAAGATCGCCGGGACCGAGTCCACTGCAAACACGATGTCCACGGCCTCGACCATGATCACGCAGAGCAGCAGCGGCGTACCCCACAGCACCATCTTGCCGGTCACCGGGTGCGGTTTGCGCACCACGAAATTGTGGTTCTCGATGGTATCGGTAACCCGCATCCGCTTCTTGAGGAATTTAAGGACCGGGTTCTCGTTGAGGTCCATGTGGTCGTCGCCGCCACCGCCGGACATCAGCATCTTTGCGCCAGTGAAGACGAGGAAGGCCGCGAAGATATACAGCACCCACGTGAACTCGTTCACGACTGCAGCGCCAAGCGAGATGAAGATACCCCGGAACACGATGGCGCCGATGATGCCCCAGAACAGCACGCGGTGCTGGTACTCGCGCGGAACGGCGAAGAAGGTGAACACCATCCCGATGACAAAGATGTTATCGAACGCAAGCGCCGTTTCCAGAAGGTAGCCGGTGGCGAACTGGATGGTCGCCTGGGCGTTCAGGTTTTCTGGGTCGTTGTAATACTGAGGGTCCGGTTGGTAGCCGAAATAAATGTAAAAGCCGAAAGCGACCGCCAGCGAGGCGAACGAGGCCCACATGATGGCGCTCTTCTTCGGGGAGACGACTTCATCCTTCTTGTTGAGAAGGCCAAGGTCCACCCAGAGCAGCAGGGCAATGAAAGACAGGAAGGCAAACCACAACCAGACGGGTTGGCCCGCGTAAACGACGGTCAGAAATTCAGGCATGGGGGGTCAAAGGTCCGGAAAGGCGCGCCGCGTCAGCGCAATATCCGTGAGGGATCCGACATCGTATCTGCCGCCGCAGATACCAGAGGGGCCCGGTTCCAAGTCTGCGGCGCAAAATAGTGACTCGCCTTCCCGCGTCAAGCGAGGGCGGGCATCGCAAGGGTTACCAGTCCGGTAAGGGCACAGGCGAGGACCACCAGCAGGATATTGGCCTTGAAGCGGATCAGGGCGATCGCCGCGCCCGCGGCGATTGCAAGCGCCAGCGGCTG
>CAZXQD010000015.1:28252-49163 GCA_964643405.1 uncultured Hyphomonas sp.
TCCGGCAGGTGCACGGTCGTGCCCGTCGGCAGGAGAGTTTCGGAGGTCGCCTGAAAGAGGACCGTAAAGCCGAAAACCAGTGCAATCTTCGCGATGATGCCGAACACCGCCGCTGTGATGGCCTTCAGGACGCCTGCGGCAAACCGGCTGCGCCGCAAGGATTCAGAAAACGGGGCGCCAGCGAATATCCACACGAAGGACGGCGCGAACGTACACCAGCTCGCCATCAGGGCTGCGAGCGCCGCAAGCGCCAGCCCGCCGCCCTCTGCCTGCCAGCCAGCCATGAAGCCCACGAACTGGTTGACCAGCACCAGCGGGCCCGGCGTCGTCTCGGCGAGGCCCAGCCCGTCAATCATCTGGGGCGCCGTCAGCCAGCCTTCAGCTTCCACAGCCTGTTGCTGCAGATAGGCGAGCACCGTGTAGGCCCCGCCGAAGGTTACGAGGGCGAGCTTCGAGAAGAGGAGGCCGACGCGGGTCAGCACATGCTCTGGCCCCAGTGCAACAAAAGCGGCAGCCAGCGGCGCGAGCCAGATGCCGGCCCAGACGAGGGCTGTCGCAAACGCGCGGCCCGCTTTCGGAGCCCGTTCACCAGTTCCGGCCAACTCCGGGGGCGATGCGCCGAAACTGCGGGCAAGGCCGATGGCCGCTGCTGCCGCGATCACCAGCGGGAAGGGCAGGGCAAACAGGAACAGGCCGAGGAAAGCGAGCAACGCAATCGCCAGATCGCCGCCGGTCTTCAGTGCCCGCTTGCCGACCTTCCATAGCGCCTCGAGGATGAAGCCGATCACCGCCGCCTTGATTCCATAGAAGAGGGCGCTGACGAGCTGGGTCTCGCCCAGCGTGGCATAGAGCCAGGTCAGCGCGAACACGACCAGCGCGCCGGGCAGCACGAACAGGCCACCGGCAATCACGCCGCCGCGCACCCCGTGCAGCCGCCAGCCTGCATAGGTGGCCAGCTGCTGCGCCTCGGGCCCCGGCAGCAGCATGCAGTAATTGAGTGCGTGCAGGTATTCCGCTTCGCCGATCCATTTCTTCTCTTCGACGAAGATACGGTGCATCAGGGCGATCTGCCCTGCAGGCCCGCCGAAGCCGAGGCAGCCGATGCGGAAGCTGGCAGCCGTCAGTTCACCAAGAGAAGGGGTCGGGGTCGTCATTTTCAAGTCTCCACACGCCGGCCATTGGCCATCGAGTGGGGCTTGGGCGCGCGCGCCTGTCCGGGCGCCCACGAAGCCCGGTCACCGATCACTACCCGATCTGGCACGGCCTGCAAGCACCTCCGCTTCAAGGCCCGTTTAACCCTGCTGCAGTTGACTTTCCCAGGGCCGCTCAGTATCCGCCCCGGCTATGAACACGCATCTGCACCACCACCATCATCACGCATGACGCGCTGGCGAGGCGCGAACCGGTCCGGCTGCGCCTCTGATAGTGTTCACCTTCCAGAACCTAACCAGATGAAGCAGGCCGAAACCCGGTCCCGCGCCGCATCGACGCGCCGCCTTCCCATCCCGGCCCGCGCCGTCTAAGCGGGCTTAGCCTGACACAGGACCTTGAACGACCATGAGCGAAAAGGCGAACCCGCCCGCACCCGCCGCCCTTACCGGCAAGGATCTCGCCCGCAAGCCGCGCGGCTTTCCGGACAAGCGCGAGAGCCTGATCCAGGCGCAGGCCCGGCTCGTGGAAACCGTCACTGGCGTCTATCGCCAGTGGGGCTTCGAGGCGCTGGATACCGGCGCGTTCGAATATGCCGATGCGCTCGGCAAGTTCCTTCCGGATGCGGACCGCCCCAATGCCGGCGTCTTCGCCATTCAGGATGATGACGAACAATGGATGTCGCTGCGCTATGACCTGACCGCGCCGCTTGCACGGTTCGTGGCAGAGCAGGGTCAGGGACTCGGCCGTCCCTTCCGCCGCTACGCTGCGGGCCCGGTCTGGCGCAACGAGAAACCCGGCCCCGGCCGCTTCCGCGAATTCTGGCAGTGCGACGCAGACACGGTCGGCGCGCCCGGCTTCCATGCCGATGCGGAAATGATTGCGATGGGCGCCGAAGCCTTGCGAGCCATCGGCATGAAGCCCGGCGAATTCGTCATACGCGTCAACACGCGCCGCCTGCTAAATGGCGTGCTCGACTCTGTCGGCGCAGACAAGCCTGACACACGCCTCGCCATCCTGCGCGCCCTCGACAAGCTCGACCGCCTTGGCGCGTCTGGCGTGGCGGACCTCTTGGGCGCAGGCCGCAAGGATGAAAGCGGCGACTTCACCAAGGGCGCGGGTCTGGGTGCGGAAGAAGTCAAACGCGTTCTCGCGTTCGCTGAAGCGGGCGCGGCGACACGATCCGTGACGCTCGCCAATCTCGCCAAGGCCGCCGGCTTCACCGAGGAAGGCAAGGCGGGCCTCGCCGAACTGGAAGCTATCGCGCTGGCGCTGGAAGCGCTCGGCGCGCCGGAAGATGACGTCAAGATTGATCCGTCCGTCGTCAGAGGACTTGAGTACTATACCGGCCCAGTGTTCGAGGCTGAGCTGCTGCGCGAAGTGACCGGCGAGGACGGCAAGACCTACCGCATCGGCTCAATTGGCGGCGGCGGACGGTATGACGACCTCGTCGCGCGCTTCACCGGTGAGACCGTGCCGGCCACCGGGTTCTCCATCGGCATTTCGCGGCTTGCCGCGGCGCTGGCGATCCTGGGGGAGGGCGGTGCGCTCAACGGCCCGGTCGTGGTGCTCAATCTCGATAAGGACAACCCCGGCCTCGCGCTCGGCCTCGCCGCAGAACTCCGCCGCGCGGGCCTGCGTGCGGAAGCCTACATGGGTGGAGCCTCCATGAAGGCGCAGATGAAATATGCCGACCGGCGCGCCTCGCCGGCAGTCGTCATCGTCGGCGGCGATGAGGTCGCCAAGGGTACGGTAACGATCAAGGATCTCGAAATGGGCGCGCTGAAAGCGAAGGCGATTTCCTCGAACGAGGAATATCGCGAAGCTCGCCCCGGCCAGATCGAAGTGCCGCGCGCCGCCATGGTTGAGGCCGTGCGCCGTATCGTAGAGGCGCAGGCATGACCCACGACGCGCTGGTCGCAGTTGCGCGCGCGGTGTTCGAAGCCGCAGGCGGCACGCCGGTCGATCCCGACTATGTTCTGCCGGCGGACATTCCGCTGGAGCTGTCCGGCGAGGCCGTACGGGCACGCCTCTGCGTCTTTACCGACAATCGCGGCGCCGAAATGGCGATGCGCCCCGATCTGACGCTGCCCGTGGCACAGCGCGAGGCAGCGCGCCTTGAAGCAGGCCCGTCGCCCAAAACCTATACCTACGCCGCGCGCGCTTTCCGTCTGCCGGCCGCCGCCGATGACCCGTTCGAATTCACCCAAGTCGGCCTTGAGCGTTTCGGCTATGCAGCAGACCCGTCGGCTGATGCCGAACTCTTCGCGCTGGTCCACCGCGCCGTCGAAGCCTGCGGCGTGCAGCCGAAATCCATCGTCACTGGCGACCTTGCGATCTTCCCGGCCTTCATCGACGCGTTGGACCTCCCCGCTGTCACGACCGACCTCCTTAAGCGTGCCTTTCGTCAGGAGGGCGGCGTGCGTGCCGTGCTGGACGCCGCCTCGCGTCCTCTTGATGCGGACATTCTCGCCGCCCTCGACGCGGCGGATCCTGAATCTGCCCTCGGCGCCGTGCTGAGCGCGCGCGATGTGCCCCTCGTCGGTGCCCGCAGCCTTGCGGAAATCGTGGACGGCCTGCGCGCCCGCCGCGCCGCCATCGAAGCAGGCGGATTGCCGGAAATGGCGCGCGCGGCGCTGCTGGCCCTGCGTGAAGTGGATTGCCCGCTGGCCGAGGCGCCGGAGAAACTCGCCGCGCTCGCCCGCGCGCAAGGTCTCTCAGGCGCGGATGCCGCGCTCGGCGCCTTCGCTGCGCGGGTGGAAAAAATTCTCGCGCTCGTGCCCGGTGCGCGTCGCACGGCCGAGTTCCGCGCCGGTTTCGGCCGCCGCTTCACTTACTATGACGGTTTTGTCTTTGAGGTGCTGGCCGAAGGCCTGACCCCGGCACAGCCCGTCGCTGCAGGCGGACGCTATGATGGCCTGATTTCCGGCCTTTCTGGCGGCAAGGTTTCCGCCAACGGCATCGGCGGCGTCGTGCGCCCCGACCGGATGGTGCGTGTACGGAGGACAGGCGCATGAACCGATTGACGATCGCGATCCCCTCCAAGGGCCGCCTCAAGGAACAGACCGAAGCCTGGCTGGCCGCTGCTGGCCATCCGCTCCGTCAGATCGGCGGGGAACGCGGCTACACAGCCGATATCGAAGGGCTGGATGCTGAGGTGCGCCTGCTGTCCGCCCGCGAAATTGCGCAAGGCCTGATCGATGGCAGCCTGCATTTCGGCGTGACTGGCGAAGACCTCCTCAACGATCTCGCGCCCGATCCCGAGGAAGACTTCCGCGTCCTCAAACGCCTCGGCTTCGGCCCGGCCGATGTCGTTGTCGCCGTCCCTCAGGCCTGGTTCGACGTGGATACCATGGCAGATCTCGAGGCCGCCGGGGCCGCCTTCCGCAAGGCGCATGGCCGCCGCCTGCGGGTCGCAACCAAATACCTGCGCCTCACGCGCCGGTTCTTTGCCCAGAAGTCGGTGGGTGAATACCGCCTCGTCGAAAGCGCCGGCGCGACGGAAGCTGCGCCCGCAACCGGCACGGCGGACGTCATCGTCGACATCACGACCACCGGGGCCACTTTAAAGGCAAATGGGCTAAAAATTCTCAGGGATGGCCTTATATTGAAAAGTGAAGCGGCATTTGCCACGTCGGTCCGGGCACAATTCAGCCCCTCCGCAGCCGCAGCTCGGGCAGTTCTGACCGGCGCGTTGTCGCAGGACGATCACGTTTTCTGAAAAAATGTTTCGACACATTCTTGACACAACTCAGGATTCGTTGCCGTATGGGTAGGCAAGTTTCTGGGAGGAAACGCTGCAAACGGTGGAGGGGCGCAGCTAGCCGGCAACGGCGCTGCGCCTCTTTTTCATTCCGGTTTCCGTAAATCAGCGTATCGATCTGGTCTGGCCGACCCCTCGGGGGAAGGCCGGGCTCCGGAATGTCAAGACTTCAGGGGGAGTCGAGGGGCGTTGGAGCGCCTTGGCATCCAGAACCCGGCTTCACGAATAACAATAAGAGCATATCGAAAAACGTCAATAGAGATTATTGTTATTCGATCATTCCCGCGATTAATTCTGTGTAACCCGGCGCCTCGTGTTGACTTGCTGCCCGCCCCCCGCCAAGCGTGACCCACACCCCCGTTTACCGCTCGAATCCGACCGGAGCAGCCCATGTCTGACGACATCATGAATCAGGATCCCCGCCAGCATATCCTGCCCGTTTACCGTCCGCCCGAAGAGGTCTTCGTGGAGGGGCAGGGCGTCTATCTCTTCACCGAGGACGGCCGCCGCTACCTCGATTTCATTGCCGGCATCGCGGTTACCGCGCTCGGCCATGCCCACCCGGCACTTGTGGACGCCCTGCGCGACCAGGCCGGCAAGCTCTGGCACACGTCCAACATGTTCCGCGTGAAGGGCCAGGAGGAACTCGCCGACAAGATCTGCCGCGACACCTTCGCCGACCGGGTCTTCTTCACCAATTCCGGCACGGAGGCGGTCGAGTGCGCCATCAAGTCGGCGCGCAAGTACCACTGGTCGAAAGGCGCGCCCGAGCGGATCGACATCATTACGTTCACCGGCGCCTTCCACGGCCGCTCGGTCGCGGCGATCAATGCCGGCGGCAACCCGAAATACCTCGAAGGCTTCGGCCCGAAACTCCCCGGTTTCGTCCACCTCGAATGGGGTGACCATGAGGCCCTGAAGAAAGCCGCGGCCCAGCCCACCGCGGCCGCCATCTTCGTCGAAGTCGTGCAGGGCGAAGGCGGCGTGCGCGCCATGCCGGAGGCCTGCATCAAGGGCCTGCGCCAGATGTGCGACGAGCATGGCCTCTTGCTGATCTTCGACGAAGTGCAATGCGGCATGGGCCGCACCGGCAAGCTCTGGGGTTATCAGTGGGCGGACGGTGTAGAGCCGGACATCCTCTGCGCCGCCAAGGGCATCGGTGGCGGCTTTCCGTTCGGCGCCTGCCTGATGACCGAAGCGGTCGGCGCGCCGATGCAGCCCGGCAGCCATGGGTCCACCTATGGCGGCAACCCGCTCGCCATGGCCGTCGGCAATGTCGTCTGGGATATAATTTCCGACGAGGCCTTTCTCGCCAACGTCCGCCGCGTCTCGGCCGCCCTGCAACAGGGCCTGAAGAGCCTCGCTGATACGCACCCCGACAAGGTTGAAGCCGTTACCGGCAAAGGCCTGCTCACCGGCGTCAAGCTGAAGGCAGACCCGAAAAACCTCCAGAGTCTCGCCCGTGATCATGGCCTCCTTGTCGGCGTCGCCGGAAACAATGTGCTGCGCCTCGCCCCGCCGCTGGTGATCGAGGAAGCGCATGTGCGCGAGGCGGTTGGCGTGCTGGATGCGGCGCTGGCCGAATGGAAAGTGGCCTGACCCCGCCGCCGGAGTATTCCGGCAGCTGCCATTGCGGCGCGGTGCAATTCCGCGTCGCTGCCGCCATCACGGACATCTACCGCTGCGACTGTTCGCTGTGCCGCATGAAAGGCGCGCTGATGACCAGCGTGCACGAAAACGCGTTCAAGCTGCTGTCAGGCGCTGGCAAGCTCAGCGAGTATAACTGGAACACGCGCGTCGCCCGGCATTTCTTCTGCTCCGTATGCGGCATTTATCCATTCCACCGGAAGCGCGCGATGCCGGACCATTACGGCGTCAACGTAAACTGCCTCGCCGGGTTTGACGCCTCGGCGCTCAAGGTGCGGCAGGCCTCCGGCCTCGACATGTCCGTGAAGGCAGACGGCGCACGCGATCTCTGGACCGGGCCGCGCAGCGCATGACCCGTTTGATTGCCGCCTGCATCCAGATGCGCTCCGGCACCGAGCCTGCGGCGAATGTCGCGGCGGCCTCTGCGTTGATCCGGCAGGCGGCAGGGCAGGGCGCAACCTTCATCGCCACGCCGGAAATGACAAACCTTCTCGACATCCGCCCCGGCATGGCGCGCGCGAAAGTGCGCCGCGAGGCGGAAGATGAGAGCCTTCCCGCCTTGCGCGCCCTCGCGGCGGAGCTCGGCGTCACACTGTTGGTCGGCTCACTCGCCATTGCGCTGGAAGATGACGAGCGCTTCGCCAATCGCTCTTTCCTGATCGGCCCGGACGGCGTCCTCATCGCGCGCTATGACAAGATCCACATGTTCGATGTGGAAGTCGGCGACGGCCAGACTTACCGCGAATCCCGCGCCTATCGTCCGGGTACGGAGGCTGTTCTGGCAATGGCGCCCTTCGGCCAGCTTGGCCTGACGATCTGCTATGACCTGCGCTTCCCGCATCTCTACCGCCGCCTCGCGCAGGCCGGCGCTGAAATCCTGGCGATCCCGGCGGCGTTCACCCGCATCACCGGCGAAGCGCACTGGCATGTCCTCATCCGCGCCCGCGCCATAGAGACCGGATGTTTCGTCATCGCCCCCGCGCAGGGCGGCAAGCACGAGGACGGGCGCGAAACCTTCGGCCATTCGCTGATCGTTTCGCCCTGGGGCGAGGTGCTGGCTGAAGCTCCGGGCACGGAGCCAGGCATCGCCATGGCGGAGATTGACCTCGCCGAAGTTACGAAGGCGCGGGGGCGGATTCCGTCGCTGGGCAATGACAAGGCGCCGCCACTTCGGGAAGTCTGAAGGCCTACCGCCCCAAACGCCGCCGGAATTCCTCGTATCCGAAATCCGAGATCATCTCGACGCGCCCGTCTTCCCAGCGGATGGCGAGGTTCGCCAGCGGTGTGCCGTTGAACGTGTTCGTCTTCACGAAGGCATAGTGCATCTGGTCCGTAAAGATGATCTCGTCACCCGGCTGCAGTGGCTTTTCGAAGGAATAGTCGCCAATGATGTCGCCGGTCATGCAGGTCTTGCCGCCAAACCGGTACGTGTACGGATGTTCTCCCGGCTGGCCCGCGCCGATCACGTCGGGGCGATAGGGCACTTCGAGCACGTCCGGCATATGCGTCGAAGCCGAGGCATCGAGGATCGCCAGGTCCATCGCGTTCCAGTGCAGCGCCAGCACGGTTGCGTGTAACTCGCCCGTATTCACCACAAGGCCCGCGCCCGGCTCCAGGATCACCTCGACGCCGAAGCGCGCGCGGAAGGCCTTGATCGCGGCGATCAGCTTGTCGACATTGTAGCCGGGCTTGTTGAGGAAATGGCCGCCGCCGAAATTCACGGCCTTCACCTGCGCGATGTACGGCGCAAAATGCTCAGACACGTGCTCGATCAGTCCGACCGAGCCTTCGTGCAGGCTCTCGCACAGTGCATGCACATGAAAGATGTCGACGCCGGACCAGTCTACTTGCGCCAGCTTCTCCGGCACCTCGCCGAAACGGCTCGTCGGGGCTGTCGGGTTATAGAGATCGCCGCCGAGCGTGGCATTGGAGTAGCCGGGGTTCACCCGCAGGCCGACATGGCAGCCGGCGTTACGGGCGATGTCGCCGAACCGGGCGAGCTGCTCGGCCGAGTTGAAATAGATGTGCTGGGCAACTTTCGTCAGCCTGCGGACTTCGTCTTCCGTGTAGGCGGGCGAATAGACGTGGACTTCCTTGCCGAACTCCTCGTGGCCCATGATGGCCTCGTGTTCGCCGGAGGCGGTCGTCCCGTCGAGATAGTCCCGCATCAGCGGAAACGCCGCCGGCATAGCGAAGGCTTTCGTCGCCAGCAGGATCTTGCAGCCCGCGTCCTCGCGCACGCGCTTTGCCGTCTCCAGGTTTTTCCGGAGGCGTTCGGTGTCGAGCACGAAGCAGGGGGTGTTGATCTCAGTCATCTTTGAAATCCGCTCATCCCCGCGAAGGCGGAGATCTGGTCAGGCACACATTTCCGCACGCGATCCCCGCCTTCGCGGGGATGGACGGAGCCGGGAAAGTCAGGTCACAACCTCAAACAACTCATCCTGATCGCCCGGACCAATATCCATGATCGTCGTCGGCAGGCCGCGCAGGGCTACGTCGTCCAAAAACGGCTTCGACGGGAACTGTTCCACGTTGAACACGCCCGGGCCTTTCCAGACGCCGCGGAAGAACATGGCCGCACCGGAGACCGGCGGCACGCCCGTGGTGTAGGAAACAGCCTGCGCGCCGACTTCCCTGTTGGTCTCGGCATGGTCGCAAACATTGTAGAGCATCTTGGCGATCTCTTTCCCATCCTTCCGGCCACGGACGATCACGCCTATGGAGGTCTTGCCCGTATAGTTCTCGGCCAGCGACGAGGGCGGCGGCAGCAGGTCGCGCAGGAATTCCATCGGCACGATGTCCATGCCCTTGTGCTTGATCGGCTCAAGGCTGATAAGGCCGATGGATTTGAACACTTCGAGGTGCTTGATGTAGGCATCACCAAAGGTCATCCAGAAGCGGATCTGCTTCAGGCCCTTGATGTGCTTCACCAGGCTTTCCTCTTCCTCATGATAGATGAGGTAGGATTTGCGCGGGCCGACTTCCGGATAGTCCACCATCGTCTTGATGGAGAGCGCGGGGATCTCGATCCACTCGCCATTCTTCCAGTATTTGCCGTCCTGGGTCACTTCCCGCAGGTTGATCTCCGGGTTGAAGTTCGTGGCGAAGGTCTTGCCATGGTCGCCGGCATTGCAGTCCACGATGTCGATATAGTCGATCTCGTCGAACAGGTATTCCTGCGCATATGCGCACCAGATGTTCGAGACGCCGGGGTCAAAGCCGCAGCCGAGGATGGCCGTCAGGCCCGCCTTCTTGAATTTCTCCTGATAGGCCCATTGCCAGCTGTATTCGAACTTCGCCACATCGCGCGGCTCGTAGTTGGCGGTATCCATATAGTTGACGCCCGCCTCGAGGCAGGCGTCCATGATCGGCAGGTCCTGATAGGGCAGGGCCATGTTGATCACGAGGTCCGGCTTCACCTTCTTGATCAGCGCCACCGTCGCGGCCACGTCATCGGCGTCCACCTGCGCAATCTCGATCGGCGTCACGCAATCCTTCGCTACTTTCTGGCAGCTCTCGATCCGGCGCGAGGCCAGCGTGATATGCTTGAACGTGTCGCGGTCCATCGCGCATTTCTTGGCAACAACCGAGCCAGCTGCGCCGGCGCCGATGATGAGTACGTTGTCCATGGGGGAAGAAGCCTCCGCAGATGGGGAAAAAGCCAGTCGTGAATGGCGCCATGTAGGGCATTCCTGGCCCCTGCGCTAGGCCCGGAGCCACAGCCCAGTGGACGCCGCCACGGCGCGTGCTAGGAGAGGGCGCTGGTTGGTAAACTTATGGGGCAGGCATGAGCCGTTGGATGTTTTGGGCGCTGATCGGGGCACTCGTCCTCGGCATTGTGGTCGGCGCCGTTGTGTACACCGTCGCGACCCCGGATCAGGCGAAGGCCTTTGCAGACGGGGTGAAAATCCTCTCCGACATCTTCCTGCGCCTCATCAAGATGATCGTGGCGCCGCTGATCCTCACCACGCTCGCGGTCGGGATCGCGCATATCGGCGGTGGCGGCGCGCTCGGCCGCATCGGCGCGCGCACGATGGCCTGGTTCATTACCGCCTCCATCGTCTCCCTCACCATCGGCCTCGTGATGGCCAACCTCCTGCACCCGGGCATCGGGTTCGACACGACCGGCCTTGATTCGGCCAAGCCCGAACTCGCCACGAGCAGCCTCACGTTCAAGGAATTCATCACCCACGTCGTGCCGACCTCGATCGTCGATGCCATGGCGCGCAACGAAGTCCTGCAGATTGTCGTCTTCGCCATCTTCCTCGGCGCCGCCCTGCAGGCGCTCGGGCCCCAGACCCAGAAGGTCACGGACCTCCTCGAGCAGGGTGCTTTCGTCATGCTCAAGATCACGGGCTACGTGATGGTGCTCGCCCCGGTCGCGGTGTTTGCGGCCATCGCCAACGTCGTGGCCCTGAAAGGCCTCGGCGTGCTGACGGACTATGCCCGCCTCGTCGGCAGTTTCTATCTTGGCGTCGGCGTGCTCTGGGCGGTGCTGATCGCTGCCGGCTTCGTGGTTCTCAAGGGCAGGGTGTTCCCGCTGATCGCCTCGGTGCGCGAGCCTTTGCTCATCGCCTTCTCGACCGCCAGCTCCGAAGCCGCGCTGCCGAAGCTGCTGGAGCGCCTCGAGCGGTTCGGCGTCGCCAACCGCGTCGCCAGCTTTGTCGTGCCCCTCGGCTATTCCTTCAACCTCGATGGCTCGATGATGTACTGCACCTTCGCCGTGCTGTTCATCGCGCAGGCGCTCGGCGTCGAGATGACATTCGCCCAGCAGATCATCCTGCTGCTGATGTTGATGGTCACGTCGAAGGGAATCGCCGGCGTGCCGCGTGCCTCGCTCGTCGTCATCGCGGCCACGCTGCCCACGTTCAACATGCCAGCCGAAGCCATCGGCCTCGTCCTCGCCGTCGATGCGTTCATGGACATGGGCCGAACCGCCACCAACGTCATCGGCAACTCCATCGCCAGCGCCGTCGTCGCGAAATGGGAAGGTGTGCTGTACGATCCCAAGGTCGATGAAATTCCTGTCGCCGAAACGCTGGACAATGCCCGAACCTGACAACGCCCCTGAACCGGAACCGCTGACGTGATCGCCAAGACGCCCCCGCCGCCCTACTGGGCCGTGATTTTCACCGCCGTGTTCAGCGGCACGGACGGCGAGAACTACGAAAAGATGGGTGGGCGGATGGTCGAGCTTGCCCATCAGCAGCCCGGCTTCCTGGGCTACGAAACCGCGCAGGCAGACGGCAACGCCGAAATCACGATCTGCTACTGGGACACCGAGGCAAACCTGCGCGCCTGGAAGCAGAATGCCGAACACCTCGAAGCCCAGCGCATGGGCCGCGAGGCCTGGTACTCTGCCTATTCCATCCGCATCGTGAAGGTCGAGCGCGCGTACGGCTTCTGAGCCTTCCTCCGGCCCGATGCATCCTTTCCCGGAACCGCGCGTTGTTGCGGCGGGACTGGTCCCGGGAACTGGGAGTAAATCATTATGACCATCGAAAGCCTGCTCATCTTCCTCCTCATCGGCGCAATCGCCGGCTGGCTGGCCGGCGTCATCGTCAAGGGCTTCGGCTTCGGCCTGGTCGGTAACATCGTCGTCGGCATCGTCGGCGCCTTCATCGCAGGCCTGATCTTCCCCGCACTCGGCTTCGGCCTCGGCGGCGGCATCCTCGCCTCCATCCTCCACGCCACGCTCGGCGCCGTCATCCTGCTGGTCATCATTCGTGTCCTGAAACGCGCCTGATCTTCATCCAGACCACACGCTGCAGCCTCCTCTCCACCCCCCGGAGAGGGGGCTTTTTCAAATCCCGAATGACATGGCCCCCATAACACGCTATGCGGCCCGCTTGTTTTTGCGGGGGCCGCGCCCATGACGATCCGCCACTTCCTTGACATCTGGCCGCTCGAGGCCGCCGACCTGCGCGCCATCCTCGACGAGGCGCACCGGGCCAAGAAGGCTCGTGCCGGCTGGCCGAAGGGCCGCATCGATCCCGGCGCGCCGCTGGACGGCCACACCCTCGCGATGATCTTCGAGAAGGCGTCCACCCGCACGCGCTTCTCCTTCGACATGGCCATGCGCCAGCTTGGCGGCTCGTCCATCACCACCTCGTCCGGCGACATGCAGCTCGGCCGCGGCGAAACCATCGAAGACACCGCCCGCGTGCTTTCCCGCTACGTCGATGCCGTGATGATCCGCGCCAACGACCATACCGACATCGAAACCTTCGCCGAGGCGGCCTCCATACCGGTCATCAACGGCCTGTCGGACCGCTCGCATCCCTGCCAGATCATGGCAGACCTGATGACACTGGAAGAACACGGCCTCACCCTGCGCGGCGCTCGTCTCGCCTGGGTCGGCGATGGCAACAATGTCTGCGCCAGCTTCATCCACGCCGCGGCCAAGTTCGGCTTCTCGCTCGCCATCGGCACGCCCCAGCGCTACGCGCCGGATGAGGACGATCTCGAAATCGCCGCCGAACTGCAGGCCCGGATCGAACTTTTCGACACCGCCGAGGACGCGGTCGCGGGCGCCGATGTCGTCATCGCCGATACCTTTGTCTCGATGGGCGACCTCGACGCCGAACGCCGTCTTGAAATCCTCGAGCCCTTTGCGGTCACCGACGAGTTGATGGAACTGGCGGGTGGCGGTGCGAAGTTCCTGCACTGCCTGCCCGCCCACCGGGGCGAGGAAGTCGATGCCGAGGTGATCGACGGCCCCGCCAGCCTCGTCTGGGACGAAGCGGAAAACCGCCTCCACGCCCAGAAGGCCATCCTGCGCTGGTGCCTGAACAAGTAGGGCAGGCCCTTGTCACGTTCCGAGTAGCCGTTACGTCAGCCCTTGGCGCCAAAACCAGGTGGCTTTAGGCATAATTTCATGGCCGACACCCTGATCCCCAACGCGAAGTTTTCCGACCCTGACGTTACCGCCAAAGGCGAAACCCGCGCCAGCGTCGCCTGGTCCGGCCTGAAGACGCTCTGGTTCAATACCGGCACGCTCTGCAACATCACCTGCGCCAACTGCTATATCGAGAGCAGCCCCACGAACGACCGGCTGGTCTACCTGACCCGCGCCGATGTGGAGCCTTATCTCGCGGAGCTGACCGGCCCTGCCGAAATCGGAATTACCGGCGGCGAGCCCTTCATGGCGCCGGAGATCATCCCGATCCTCGCCGCCGCGCTTGAACGCGGCCACACGCTCCTTGTGCTGACGAACGCCATGCGCCCGATGATGCGTCCCCGCGTCAAGGCCGGCCTCGCCGACCTCGCCGCGCGCTATCCCGGCAAGATGACGCTCCGGGTCTCCCTCGATTCCCATGATGCCGCGACACATGATGCCGAACGCGGGCAGGGCGCCTTCGCCGAGGCCTACGAAGGCCTCAAGTGGATCGCTACGGCGGGCATTCCGCTCGCCCTCGCCGGCCGCAAGGCGCTGCACGAGGACGAGGGCGCCGCCCGCGAAGGTTACGGCGCGCTCATCGCCTCGCTCGGCCTTGCGCTCGATGGCGACGATCCCAAACAGCTCGTCCTCTTCCCGGAAATGATCGCCCGTGCTGATCCGCCGGAGATCACCACCGCCTGCTGGGGCATCCTTAACAAGTCGCCGGACAGCATCATGTGCGCCTCCCAGCGTATGGTCGTGCGCCGCAAGGGCGCTGCCGGCCCCCGCGTCCTCGCCTGCACCCTGCTGGTGGACGATCCCGCCTTCGATCTTGGCGTCACCCTCGCAGAAGCCACCGCAGAACCTGTAAAGCTCAATCACCCCTGGTGCGCCAGCTTCTGCGTCCTCGGCGGTGCCAGCTGCTCGGCCTGAAGCCCGCCCCTTGCCGATTGGCCGTCCCGCTGCCACATGGGGCGGCTTGACGCCCCCACTCCAGGCCGCCCTCCCATGACCCAGCTGCCCCACGAAACCGGCGATTTCGCCGCCACCTTCCAGATCGAAGGCCGCCCCATCCGCGGGCGGGCCGTCCGTATGAGCGGCGCCAGCATTTCCCCGATCCTCGACCGGCATGACTATCCCTTCCATCTCGCCCAGATCCTCGGCGAGGCCGTGGCGCTGGCGGCCCTGGTCGGTGCCTCGCTGAAATTTGACGGCAAGATCCTTGTCCAGGCAGAAGGCGATGGCCCGGTCACGCTGCTGGTCGGCGAGTACAGCACCAATGGCAATGTCCGCGGCTATGCCCGCTATGATGCTGCTGCCTGGGCAAATCTGGAGCGCGTCAACAAGGGCGGCGAGCCCCACATGCCGCAACTCTTCGGCCGTACAGGCCGCCTCGGCCTCATTCTTGTGCAGAACAATCCTGACATCCAGCCCTATCAGGGCATCGTGCCGCTGAACAAGGCAACCCTTGCTCAGTGCGCGGAAGACTATTTCGACATGTCGGAACAGGTGCCCTCCAGCATCCGCATCGCGGTGGACCGCGCCGCCTCCGGCGAATGGACGGCCGGTGGCATGCTGATCCAGCGTATCGCGGGCGATGATGCGCGGGGCGAAACCGACGAAGGCTGGCGGGAAGCCGAAGTGCTGTTTTCGACCCTGACGCCCGGCGAACTTGTCGACCAGACCCTGCCGATGACCGAACTGCTCTACCGCCTGTTCCACGAACAGGGCGTCACGCTCGAGGCCGGCATGCCGGTCCTCGACCAGTGTACCTGCAGCGAGGAGCGCCTCGTCAACACGCTCAGCCAGATGCCGGACGAGTCGCTGCGCGATCTTGTCGAAGAAGACGGCAACCTCTCCATCGACTGCCAGTTCTGCGCCCGCCACTACAATATCGACATCTCGCGGGTCACCGGCCCGGTGAACTAGAGGCGCCGGACGGGCGATAGCCGAGCGATAAAAAGTGATAAAAAATGAGAACCGGTGAGAAGAAATCGTCACCGTGTGTGCATCACGTGCGGCTCGTTGAGGCAATCTGAAACAGGTCAGGCGCTTGCCTGCGCCTAGATTCAGCGCCCGCCCCGAAAGACGGAAATCCCGCGTCTTCAAGCGCTTGCAGAATCCCGCGTGGTTCCTTGCGCAACACCTCCGCCCACGGAGGTATACTCCTTTGATGATATCTCAATGAAATTTGCTGCAGTCTCGCTTGGGCGAGGCTGCGAAGGTCAACGCCTGCTTACTCCGGCGTATCCATCGCCAGGATCACCTGTGCATACCCGCGCGCGAGCCGCCCCATGTTTTCGACGCTGGTGCGCTCATTGGTGCCGTGGAACCCTGTCAGTTCGTCTGGTGTCAACACCGCCGGGGCGAAGCGGTATACGTTTGCCGAGATGGCCTCGGCATAACGTGCATCCGTTGCGCCGAGCACAAGACCGGGCGTGGCCGGCGCGCCGGGATAGGTCGCCTCCGCCACGCTTGCCAGCACGGCATAGGCACGATTGTCCGTAGGCGACACATTCGAGGCCCCCTCGCCACGGATGCCCTGCTGGCCAACGACAACCTCGATGCCTTCTATATCCTTGGTCACCTCTTTCACATGCGCGATGATCTCTTCCTCGGTGTTGCTCGGATGGATCCGGAAGTTCACCGTCGCTTTCGCGCGCTGCGCCAGCACGTTCTCCTTGGCAGAGCCCTCCAGCATCGTCGGCGCGGTCGTCGTGCGGATCATCGCATTGCCGCCGGGGATCTCGCTGAGCTGTGCATCGACCATGCCCTTGAACAGCCACAGGTTCGCAAAGGCGAGGCGCTGCATGTAAGGCATGTCCTTGCCCGCCGCGCGGAACATGTCCGAGGCGGGCGGGGCATCAAGTGCGGCCGGCATCTGGTTCTCGTCGAGCGCGACGACGGCGCGCGCAAGGTTCACGGCTGCCGAATTGCGCGGCGGCGTGGAGGAATGCCCGCCTTCGCCGGTCGCGATGATGTCCAGCGTCACATAGCCTTTCTCGGCAATCCCGATGAAACCTGCCGGCTTGCCCGAAAGCGGGGAGGGGTTCAGCACCATGAAGCCTTCGTCCAGCAACAGTTCGGGCTCGATCCCGCGCGACTTCATCAGGGCCACTGCCGCCTCGGCGCCGGAGCCGGAGACCTCCTCATCGTGGCCGAACAGGAAATGTACCGTACGCTGAGGTTTGAAGCCCGAGACTGCCAGCGCCTCGGCCGCTTCCATCAGCGCCACCAGGGAGCCCTTGTTGTCGATGGTACCTCGCCCATAGATGTAACCGTCGATGATCGCGCCCTCGAACGGGCCGCCTTCCCAGTCACCCTCGGTTCCGATGTTGACCGGAACCACATCCTGGTGCGCCATCAGCACCACCGGCTTCAGCGACGCATCCGATCCCGGCCATGTATAAAGCAGCGTCAACGTGCCCGGCACCACTTCCTTCGTCATTGCGGCATGTGCGGCCGGATAGGTCTCCTCCAGCCAGGCATGCAGCGCCAGCCACTCGCCCTCCTGTCCCGGCCGCGGATCGCCGGCCGCCAGCGTGATCGTCTTGAACTGGAGCGCACGCGAGAGGTTCTGCGCGCCGCGCTCGGCCGAAATTTCAGGCGGTGCGGGCAGTTCGACACGCCCGCCGACAGGCTCCCCGCCATAGTTCATCGTGTTGACGACAAGGACGCCCGCCAATGCTGCAACTGCGAGAACAATCACGCCCAGCGTGACAAGAATGATGCGCAACATGATCGGCCGCCTCCCGGCTTTATTAGGTTGCCATTGGTGACCGCGCTGACACTGCTGCGTCAAGCGACCGATAACCAAAAAATGACTTGGCCGTCACCTTTTTGCGCGGCAGTGTAAGCGCCATGGTCGACTCCTCTCCGAAGCCGCTGAGCACGCCCCGCGTCCTTGCCCTGTCCACACTCGCCTTTCCCCTTTCGGGTATCGGCCTTCCCCTCGGCGTCTATCTTTCGCCATTCTATGCCGACGAGATCGGCCTCGGCGTAGCGCTCACCGGTATGCTGTTTATGGCGCTGCGCCTGCTCGACATGCTGCTCGATCCGACGATCGGCCATCTCGTGGACAGCTTCAATTCGAAATGGGGCAGGGCGCGTCCCTGGATCGTTGCCAGCGTACCGATGCTGATGCTCGCGGCCTATTTCGTCTACATGCCGCCGCGCGAAGGCGCGAGCGCGGTCTATTTCGTGCTGTGGATGGTCGTCCTCTATGTCGGCTCAACCATGCTGATCATTGCGCGCAATGCCTGGGTCGCCGACATCGCGACGGACTATGATGATCGCTCCCGCCATTTCGTGATGATCGAGATGGCCAGCGTCCTCAGCATGCTCTTCCTTCTGATCATTCCGGTGATCATTGCCAACAATGGCGGCGACCGGTTTGCGCAGATCGGCGCGATGGGCTGGTGCCTCATCATCTCGTTGCCGCTAACGGCGCTGATTGCCTGCATGTTCGTTCCCGACCCGCCGCGGACTAAGAACCCGGAAGAGAAGGCCTACACCTTTGCAGACTTGCGCAAGGCGGTCGGCAACCGGTTCCTGAAAACCGTGCTCCTCCTCGAACTTCTGATCGGCATGGGCATCACAGTCACGGCCTCACTTTACCTGTTCGTCGCCGAATCGGTGTTCGGCCTCAGCGATGTGCAGGCAAGCCTTTTGCTTGTCGTCTTCTTCCTCTCCTCCGTGGTCGGACTGCCCGTCTGGATGCGCATCGCTTCACGGACCGAAAAACACAAAGCCGTCTGCGTGGCGGTGCTGATGTCAGCGGGCAGCTATGCGCTCTACCTCGTCGCTGCGCAGCTGCCTGGCTTCTGGCCGTTTGCGCTCGCCGCCGTCATCAACGGTTTTGCCTTTACCGCGCCTCTGGTGATCGGCCGGTCGATGACCGCTGATGTCGTTGAATGGGAACTCGTCCAGTCCGGCACCAACCGCGCCGGTCTCTACTTCGGGCTGAATGCCGGCGCCTACAAGATCGGTGCAAGCCTCGCCACCGGCCTTGCTTACCTGCTGGTCGGTCTCGTCGCGGGCTACGAAGCCGGCGCCGACAATCCGCCTGAAGCGGTACAGGGCCTTCTCTTCATCTTCTGCGGCTTGCCGGCGGTGCTCTACCTCATCACCTTCTTCGTGGTTCGCAGCTATCCGCTGACGCGCGCGGTGCAGGCGGAAACAGCCGTCCAGCTTGAGGCCCGCAACCTTCAACAGACGCCGGACCCGCTCGATGTCGTGAAGGCGGGGACCTAGAAGCCGCCGCCCTCGGCAAGCCATTCCAGTTCTTCCGGAGTGCTCGTCCGGCCCACCAGCTTGTTGCGATGCGGGAAACGGCCGAACTGGCGGATAGCCGCGCGGTGCTGCACGGCGTAGTCCAGCGTCGTTTTCGTGTACTCGCGGAATTCCTCGCGCGCCGTGTTGTAGAGCGCCGTGAATAGCGCAACCGCCCAGTCCTGGTCGTCCGGCGCTTCGGAATGCTCAAGCGGTAAATAGAAGAACACCCGTTCGGCTTCGGCGAGGCCTTCGTCCTCGTCCTTCTCCAGACCCTCCTTGCACAGATGAAGGGCCAGCCGGTCCTGCGCAAAGGCGCGCGGGCTGCCTCGGAATATGTTCCGGCTCATCTGGTCGAGCACGATGATCGCGGCGAGGCGCCCCTTCGGGCCGCGCCCGGCCCAGTCTTCTGCGAGCGGTCCGGCGGACAACGTCTCAAGCAGGGGCAGGAATTTCGCTTCAAGTTCGGCGTCGAAAGCCTTGCCGCCATTGAACCATTTCTTCGACTGCGCTTTGAGGCCGTCGGGCGTATCGGCGTCTGCAATCCAGAAGGCAAGAATGTCTTCGGGGGAGGGCAGCGGGCTCATGCCGCCGGGCGCCGGGCCACGACCATGTAATTGACGCTGGTATCGAGGGAGAGCTTCCACTGGCCGGTGATCGGCTTGAAGGCAACGCCGATCGTCTCGTTGATCTCGAGCCCCGCGCCGCGCAGCGGCGCGCGCACGTCCTCTGGATCGAGGAACTTGGACCAGTCATGGGTGCCCCGTGGCAGCCAGCCGAGGACATACTCGGCGCCGATCACAGCCGTGACGAGCGCCTTGGCCGTCTTGTTGAGCGTCGCCACGATCATCAGTCCGCCCGGTTTCACGAGGCGCGCCGTATCGGCCAGGAACTGTGCGGGGTCGGCGACATGCTCGACCACTTCAAGGTTCAGCACGATGTCGAAGGCAGGTTCACCCGCCGCCAGGAGCCCTTCCGCCGTGCCGGCGCGGTAGTCGATCTTCAGGCCCTGTTCGGTCGCATGCGTCAGCGCGGTCTTGATGTTGGCCTGCGAGGCATCGACCCCGGTGACCGAGGCTCCGAGCCGGGCCATCGGCTCGCAAACGAGCCCGCCGCCACAGCCGATATCGAGCAGGCGCAGACCCTCGAGCGGGGTGCGCAGACCGGCGGCAAGGCCAAAATGGCGCTCCGCCGTTTCGCGGATGAACTTCAGCCGGACGGGATTGAACCGGTGCAGCGGCTTGAACTTGCCATTCGGGTTCCACCAGTCGGCCGCCATGGCCGAGAATTTCGCCACTTCCGCCGGATCGATGCTCGGGGTAACCGGCAGGGCGTCAGACGCGTCAATTGTTCTCGCCATCGTTTAGCAATCCTGTTTGATCCGCGCCGAACTTTCCCCTACAGGGGCCGATATAGGACGCCCCAGGCGGGGCAGGTAGTCGGTTGGGGCGAAATGGCGCGCACGGTACTCAAATTCGGCGGCACATCGGTCGGCGATCTGGACCGCATTGCCAATGTGGCGGAAATCGTCGCGGCACGGGCCGCGAAGGGCGAGAAGATGGCGGTCATCGTCTCGGCCATGTCGGGCGAGACCAACAAGCTGGTCGCCCTCGCTGACGGCGCGGCCGGCAAGGACCTGCCGCGCAACCTCTATGATGACGAATATGACGTGGTCGTCGCCTCGGGCGAGCAGGTCACCGCCGGCCTGCTGGCGCTGGCCCTGCGCCGCCGCGGCCTGAAGGCCCGCTCCTGGCTCGGCTGGCAGCTGCGCCTGAAAACCGACAACAGCCATGGCCGGGCGCGGATCATGGGTTTTGACGACTCGGCGTTGCCGGACTCGGTGGACAGCGGCGAGATTGCTGTCGTCGCCGGCTTCCAAGGCGTCACTGACGATTACCGCGTCACGACACTTGGCCGGGGCGGCTCCGACACAAGCGCAGTGGCCGTCGCTGCCGCGCTCGGCGCCAAGGTCTGCGACATCTATACGGACGTCGACGGGGTTTACACCACCGACCCCCGGATTGTCCCCAAGGCTCGGCGGATCGACAAGATTTCGTATGAAGAGATGCTCGAGATGGCCTCGCTCGGCGCGAAAGTGCTGCAGACGCGGTCGGTCGAGCTGGCCATGAATCACAATGTTCCCGTCCGGGTGCTGTCGAGCTTCGTGAAGCCCGGCGAGGAATCCCCCGGAACGCTTGTCT
>CAZXQD010000016.1:0-45466 GCA_964643405.1 uncultured Hyphomonas sp.
ACACGCCGACCCGGTTGCCCGGCATGACGAAGGCGTTGACATCGTCGGTGTCGAACACGGCGACGTCCCATTGGTCGTTCGCGTTCACATGGCCCTGGGCGGCGGCACCCTTGATGGTGCGGTCCCAGATGCCGAGCACCCGGTTCTTGAGTTTGGCATTCGAGGTCTGCGGCGTCTGCGATTTCATGTCGGTCCACGCGGTCGCCGCCATGCTGGCGATCTGGTCATCGCCGAACAGGAGCAGCTGGCTCTCACCGGTCGCAGCGTTGGTCGTGCAGCCGGAGACGAACGGGAACACGCTGCCGGCAGCGAGGCCCATGATGATCCCCCGTCGCGAGAGGCGCACGCGCGGCGCATTCGCAAGCAGGCGGGCATCGAAGGTTTCACCCAACTCGTAATCGCGTGACATCGATTCATTCTCCTGTGACAGGGTTCGCAGCGAGCCTACTGCCAGCTTGCCAAAATGCAAACAGCAGAGGCCAGTGTCGAACGTGTTAGGAAGGGCGCCGTGAATGCGCCCTGAATGGGCGCCTCACGCGTCGGCGGCTTCGCCCACGAGCACTGCAGCCTGCTCGACCCAGCCTTCGCGCACGATGCGGCCGGAGAAGTTGAGATACTCGTCGACCCAGGCCACGTTTTCCGGTGTCCACTCCGCAATCTGGTCAAAGTGGAAAATGCCGAGGGAATTCAGAACGTCCTGTATCTTCGGGCCGATGCCGCCGATCAAAGTGAGGTCGTCTGCTTTTTCGGTGAACGGTTTGTCCAGCGAAAGCGGGCGAACCCGCGCGATGTCCTTTGCGGCCTCTGCTTCAGCGCGCTCATCGGCGGCTTCCAGCTGACCGAGAATCGCTTCAGCGGCGCGCGGCGCGGGCGCATCTTGCCCTTCGGCTTCGGCAGAGGCTTCTGCCTTTCCTGCTTCCGCATCGCCCTCGAAATAGGCAAGTCGCCCTTCAAGGAACCGGACGCGCCAGCGCAGGCGTGCGATTTCTTCCTCTACCGGCGCGGAAGTTTCAGGTGCAGCAGCCGCAGCAGGCGCTTCGGCGACGGGCTCCGCCGCGGCGATGACAGCCTGCGGCGCGGGCACATTGGCGAGCTCGGTCTGAAGCGCTTCAACGCGTGTGCGCAGGTATTTCACTTCCCATTCGAGCTTCGCCGTATCCACGGCTGGCGCAACGGGTTCCGCTGCCAGAGGCGGCGCAACTTGTTGGACCAACGGCATAGCCGCCGCCGCAGACATCGCCTTTTGCAGTTCGGCTTCCAGGTGCACGACCCTGCTTTCAAGATGGCGGTTGCGCCAGACGAGCGTGTCCTCGACCTGCGCCGCAGCCGGTGTGGCAGCGGCAGGCACGGCTGCGGCCGGAGAAGCATTGGCTGCCGCCTTAAGTGCCTCAATCTCGGCCGACTTGCGCGCCAGTTCGGCCGTCAGCGATTCCACCTTGCGGGTCAGGATCGGATCCGGCGCCGCGGCAACCGGCGCTTCGCCATTGGTCAACTTGCGCTGCGCCGCGAACAGGCGCTCGACCTCTTCGCGCGCTTCGCCGAGTTCGACCTTCACCATGTCGCGCTCGACCATCGCCTGGCGCATCTTGCCGGAAAGCAGCATGCCGCGGATCGACCAGCCGAGCAGCAGCGTGACAAGTCCGGTTGCCGCCAGCGCGATCCACATGTGTATCATCAGCCAGGTCATCTTGCGCTACGCTCCCGTACCTTGAATTCGAGCGGTTCCCGTGCAGGCACGACCGCGTCAGTGTCCATACCTTCGACCCCGGCAGCCGGGCCAGAGGCGATTGCAGCAAGCCGGGGGCGCGGCGCCCCGGCGCGCTCGAGAAAGTCTGCAAACGCGCTGGCACGGGCCTCTGCCAGAGCATCGCCGCCGACGGCCAGTTCCAGCTCGGCGCCGCCCGCGCAGCGGCGGGCAATCGCGGCGAGTTCGTCCAGTGCAGGTGCATCCTCGCGCCGGAAATCTGCCCTACCCGGCTCGAAGCCGACGCGTCCCGTCTCGACCATGCTGTTGATGTCTCCGGCGCAGGTGCCGGCCGATGCATCTTCCGGCTCTGTCATCGCGGCAGATACCAGCGCCGTATCCGCCAGTTCCGGAGCTGCGGCGATGACGAAGCGCCACCGCCCGGCAGCGCGCGTCATGTCTTCGCTGAGAAACTGGAGCGTGCTGGCCGGCGCCTGGCCATCGAAGATGAAACCGCCCACGGCCGGATCAAACGTCATGTTGCCGGACCGGAACGCCGAAAGATGCGCCAGGCCCGCCTTTGCCCCCTGGATCCAGCCGCCGGCGGTCGTATCGGCGACGACCATTTCGTCCTGCACCTCGCCGCCGAAGCTGCGCCGCGCCATCGTCATCAGCGCCCGCCGCTCTGCTTCACCCGGCACCGATCCCGCCAGCACGAGGACGTCTTCGGTTCGAGTTGCAGACCAGAGCGGCACGCCGCGCAGCACCGCTACACCCCGGAAGGGCGCCGCCACGGCACCGGCAGCTGCCGCGAGCCGCGTTCGCTCCGCATCATCGGCCACATCGCCGCGCAGGGTCAGCACATGGTCGGAAAGCACGGCAGTTCCGGAATCCAGCGCCGCCACTTGCGTCACCGCGTAGCGCGCGATCCCCTGCCAGTTGCCCGCAGGCACACCGGCCGTCACCACCATGTCGTTAACGGGCGGGCCATTCGACACGGCCTCCGCGGCCTGCATCAACTCAGCCAGAATGGCTTTCGACGGCACATGCCCGGACAGGACGATCTGGCCCTTTGCTGTCTTCTCGGCGCGCCAGATGTACGGCCGCACCGGAGCGGCACCGTGAACCTTCGTCTGCACCTGAGAGACACCGCCGAACAGCAGCCCGCCCTGCCCGCTGCTGCGGAGCACCACGTGCGCTGCTTCTTCAACGGCATCCTCTGACGGGGCGGCGCCAGACAGGATCGCCGTCTGCCCGTCCATGTCGACCTTCGCCCAGTCGAGCCCGGCCATCACCAACGCCTGCTGCGCCCGGGCCTCCAGCTGTGCTTCCAGCCTTGCGGCGCTATGGGGGGATTGGTTCACGCCCCACCACGCGATAAAGGGCAGCGCGAGGAGCGAAATGAGACCCGTCAGGTAGTCAAGCAGGCGCACGACGTCGCTGACCTCCTGTAAACATTGTCCCTTCTTCGAGGGATGCCCTATCCGTTAACGAACCGCAAGACTGACGCCACAGGCTCCCCCGACCCATGAAACACCCGCCCGAAACGCTGACCAGCCCGTCCAACCCGCTGATCAAGTCGCTCAAGAGCCTCGAGCGCAAGAAGGAGCGCGCCGAGACGGGCCTCTTCCTGGCTGAGGGTGCGCGTATCGTGGGAGAAGGCCTTGCCCGGGGCTGGCAGGCCGAAACTGTAGTGATTGCGGCAGACATGGCGGAGCGGCCCCACATAGCCGACCTCGCCCGCGAGGCCGGGAAGACCGGCGCCCGGGTCGTGCTGGCGCCCGAGCGCCTGATGAGCAAGATCACCCAGAAGGACAATGCCCAGAGCGTCGTCGCGGCCTTCCGCCAACGCCATCTCGCCCCCGAAGCCCTGCCCGCGCCAAAGCCTGGCGCGCCGCTTTATGTGGCGCTCTATGAAGTGCGCGACCCCGGCAACCTCGGCACCATCCTGCGCACGGCCGACTGCGCCGGTGCCAGCGGCGTCATCCTGGTCGGCACCTGCTGCGACCCCTACAGCTTCGAAGCGGTGCGCGCCTCCATGGGCTCGCTGTTCGACATGCCCTTCGCCCATGCAAGCTTTGCCGCCTTCGACGCGTGGCGCCGCAAGCAGGGCCTGAGCCTCACCGCGGCGAGCGTCAATGGCACCGTTCGCCACGACGGGGCGCCCTTTACCAAGCCCTCGGTGATCCTGATGGGCAATGAACAGGCGGGCCTGCCGGCCGATGTGGAATCGGCGTGCGATACGCTTTCGCTGATCCCGATGCGCGGCGGCGCCGACAGCCTGAACCTCGCGCAGGCCACCGCCATCATGATCTACGAAGCCTGGCGCCAGCGGGGATATGCCTGATGCAGACCGAAACCCGCCTGCTGGTCGCCGATGACTGGGACGACTACGCGCTGCTCGACAGCGGCCACCTGCAGAAGCTCGAGCGCTTCGGCAGCCAGACCGTCATCCGCCCGGACCCACAGGCCTTCTGGAACCCCGCCCGCCCGGTGCAGAGCTGGAAAGCGGATGCGCGCTTTGCCGCCAAGGGACCGGACGAGGACGGCGCGGGCAGTTGGGAACTGCTCTCCCCCCGCGCGGCGGACGCCTGGCCCATGCGCTGGAATGGCCTGACCTTCACAGCCCGCCGCACCGCCTTCCGCCACATGGGCGTGTTCCAGGAACACTCCGTACACTGGCGTTTTGCACAGGATCAGATCCGCGCCGCGAAGCGCCCGGTGAAAGTGCTGAACCTGTTCGGATACACCGGCATGATGTCGCTCGCCTGCGCTGCGGCCGGCGCCGAAGTGGTACATCTCGACGCGAGCCCCAAGTCCAACGGCTATGGCAAGGAGAACCAGACGCTGTCCGGCCTCGATGGCCAGACGATCCGCTGGATTGCCGACGACGCCATGAAGTTCGTTGCCCGCGAGCAGCGGCGCGGCAGCAAGTATGACGCTATCGTGCTCGACCCGCCAAAGTTCGGACGCGGGACCAACAACGAGACCTGGCGTTTCGAAGAAGACCTGCCTGCCCTCCTCGACGGCGTCCAGGCGCTGCTCACCGAGCGCCCGCTGTTCGTTATCGCCACTGCCTATGCCGTGCGTCTTTCCTACCTCGCACTCGCGCAAACCCTCGCCGACCGGATGGCGCCCTTCGGCGGCTTCATGGAACAGGGCGAGATGGCGATCCCGCAGCAGGGGACAGACAGGCTCCTGCCCACGGCGCTCTATGCCCGCTGGCGCGCGGACTGAAGCTCAGGCCGGGTCCGTTTCTGCGATATGCTCGCGGGCAGCGCCGATCCAGTCCGCTCCGTCCTTGATCAGAACCGCATCGGAGAGCGGCGCCCCGTCACAGGCGAGCGCCTTCACCTTCCGGATTGAAGGGCCCATGATCGGCACGAAGGTCTGATTGTCGTCCGACATCATCACGCTGCCATCCGGCGCATACCGCGTGCGCGGGCCGACCCGTACAGTGTCTGCCTCGCAATTCACGGTCACCGCCGGATATTCCTGCCAGCCGACATACTTGTCCTCGAATTTCACCGTCTCCGGCATGTAGACATAGACAAGCCTGAACGTGGCGATGCCGCCTTCGGCAGGCATGACCGGCGCATTGGTGAAGATTGCAAAACGCTTCTCCACCTGCTCCAGCTTCAGCCATTGCGCTGTGCTGCCCGCGGGCACCGACGCACATCCAGCCATAAGCGCCGCCCCGAGTGCGGCGCCGGCGGCTGCCCATCTGCTCCGCAGGCTGATCTTTATCACGTCCATGAGTATCCCTTCGTGTGCCTTTCAGAAGATGGCAAGGCGCGCGGAACGAGTCAAAGGGCGCAAAGGGGTGCCGGCTTCCAGGATCGTCTTACCTGCCCCGCCCGGACCGGAAAGCAGCTTTGCCGCAAAAGGAAACGGCGGCTCCCTAAGGAACCGCCGCACCTTTGAAGTGTCCGAAGACCGGCCGGAAAACTCCGGCCGGATACCGGTTAGAACTTCAGTTGCACACCGACGAAGGCCGAGCGGCCGACGACGTCGTAGAGCGACGGATCGGTGTTGGCCTGGACGTTCGGCGTGTAGAGACGGGGCTCTTGATCCAGAAGGTTGTTGATACCGCCGCGCAGCTCGATGAAGTCGGTCAGCGCATAGGTGCCGTTCAGGTCGAGGTACCAGGTCTGCGGAACACCGGTATTTGTAGCCGGGCTACCGCCGGTCACAACGTTGGCGTGGCCCATGTCCTGGATGTAGCGCAGGGCTAGGTTCAGCGACAGGTCGTCCGTCGAGTAGGTGCTGTTCAACGTGTAGCGCCATTCCGGTGTAGAGGAGCCGGTCAGAGAGCCGATGGTACCCGCAAAATCGTAAACCGGGTCGTTTGCACCGACAAGTGTTTGGGTTTCGTACTTGTCGATCCAAGTTGCAACAGCGCTCCAGTTCAGCGAACCAACATCGAGGCCCACATCGGCAAGGTCGACGCCCCAACGTGCTGTGATATCAACACCTGCTGTCTCAATACGGCTATCGTTGTTGTCGCGCTGGCTCAGGTTAATGACGCCGCCCGTGCCAGGATCGCGATCAAACAGCTGACACCAGCTGTTGTTCGGATCGTAAGTCGGGTTTGCACCGTCGCGGTTGAAGCAGCGCTGCACAACCGTACCGGCCGTGAACACGCTGATGGCCTGATCGACTTCGATCGACCAGTAGTCAACTGACAGGCCAAGGCTCTCGGCGAACGAGTTGCCCGTGAACGGCGAGGACATCACAAAGCCAACCGTGTACGAGGTCGACTCTTCCGGCTCGAGGTTCACGTTACCGCCGGTCAGACCGGTGGCCTGGCTGCTTGGCTGGTTATACGTTGCGCCACCGGCGACGCCCGACTGAAGTGCGCAGAGCGCCTGAACGCTTGCACCATTTGCCCCGTTCCGGCCGAACTGATTGTTCGTAACCGAACCGGCCGTGGTATTGCACGGGTCCTGGTTAGTGAAGGTCGGGAAGCCGTTCAGCACAGGCGCGAACAGCTCGGTGATCGACGGAGACCGGATGGCCTTCTGGTAACCACCGCGGAAGCGGAGGTAGTCGTTGACCGTCCAGTCGCCGTTGATTTTCCAAGAGTCAGCAGAGCCCGAACGGCTGTTTTCCGTCAGACGGTAACCGGCAGTGACCGACAGTTCGTCCATCAGCGGCAGGTCTTTCAGCAACGGCACGAGAGCTTCGCCGTAGAGGTCGTACCAGTCAAGGTAACCCTTGGTCGGGAGTTGCTGGTTGAAGCCGGCCACGAGGCCCGGCTGAAGACCCGAGTCAGGCTGGAAGTCATAGTCCAGTTCGCGGTACTGGACACCGAAAGCAGTTTGGAGCGCGCCAGCCGGAAGCTGGAAGAGTTCGCCCTGGATCGTGCCTTCGATGACTTTCTGTTCGATCTCGGTCAGGTTTTTCGCCGTCAGCGAGATGTAGTCGATACACGACTGGCTGATCGGCTGGTTGCCCAGCAGGTTCAGGCCGCCCGTGCAGAGCGAGGCGCCGCCATCAGCCGCGTTCAGCAGCGCCTGGACGCGGTCACGGCGGACGTTACCTGTCTGGATCTCGTTGAGGGTAGAACGGCCCTGCGAGAAGTAGACGTCATAGGTCCAGGTGTCCGTGCCCATCAGATCGCCTTTGGCGCCTGCCATGAACTGCCACACGTCATGCGTGGTCGAGCCAACGCGGCCGCCAAGCGCATTGAAGCGTTTGGAGATGTTGAACGGCTGGGTGGGACCGGTGCCAGGAACAGTGGTTCCCACGAGAGCTGCAGTCGTCGTCGGCGTCGTGAGCGGGTCTGCCGCAACGCAGCCAACAGCGTTCTGCAAACAGTACGTCTGGGTCGGACGCGAGGCGAGCAGCGCAAGCAGCTGGGCGTTCGACTGGATGAAGGGGTTGGTGACCGGGACCGTGAAGCCCGTGGTGCCACCCGCCGGGGTCGGAGCGAGTTCTTGTTCAGCGTTGTAGTTGGTGAACGTGAACTGGCCGTAGACGTTGACGTAGTCGTTCACGTCATAGTCAACCTTGGAGAAAATGTTCCAGCGGTTGAGCGGCAGGATCAGGTTGTTGTCCGGCTCGAAGTTGTAGGAGAAAACGTCCGGAGCGAACGTGGTCGCGATTGCGGACTGCGGGCCGGTGTAGCCAACGATATCCAGCGGGCTGGCTGCAACGCCGGTACAAAACAGCGAGCCGTTCGGGTTGAAGCCGAAGCCGCCGTCGCCGCCGTTGGTGGCGCAGAGCCCGGGACCGAACACGCCGTTGACGTTAGCTGCCAGCGGTTGGTTGATACCAGTGTTCCAAGAACCATCCGGGAAAATAGACGTGGTACCAGAGGCTTGGGCGGAGAAGTCGCGAGCACCTTTGCCAACGACTTCACGGGTGAAGTAGTTCAGCGAGAGAACGGCGTTACCACGGTCGTCAGCGAAGTTGCTGCCCATCGTGATACCTGTGCCCCACTCGACAGCGTCGCCCTGGTCAACAGCAGCGCGGTACTGGGAGTCGATCTCGACGCCTTCGAAGCTGTCGCGGAGGATGAAGTTGGCAACACCTGCCACAGCGTCTGCACCGTAGGTCGATGCGGCGCCGCCGGTGATGATCTCGACGCGCTCGACGAGAGCCGACGGGATCGTGTTGATGTCGACCGTACCGCCAGCGAACGACGGCATGCCGCGCTTGCCGTCCATGAGGACGAGGTTACGGCCCGAACCGAGACCGCGAAGGTCGATAACGGCGCGGCCGTTCGAGCTCGGGTTGTTCGACTGGGACGACAGGTTCGGCGTCACTTGCGGCAGGGTGTTGAGGAATTGCTCAACCGTCGTGAAGCCCGACTCGAGCAGCGCGTCTTGACCAACGGTCAGGATCGGGCTTTCGGCCACTTCGTCACGGCGCGCAAAGCGCGTACCGGTGATGGTGATCTTCTCCTAGCGTGCTTCCGTTTCGGTCGACTCCGTCGACACCGCTACAGTTGCGTCGTCAGCTTCCTGAGCGACCGCTGCGAGCGGGCTCGCGACGGCGAACAGTGCACCGGCGAAAAGTGAGGACGAAAGCAGACGCTTTTTCCACATTGGTTCGGTCAAGTTACCCTCCAAAAAAACATGCACGGCGTGTCGCGCGCAAAGGCTCTGCACCCAAAATGAGTGATCGGTCCGACTCCCCGGACCTTAACCGGCAGTAATGAAGGCTGGTTCGTGACAGTCAATCACAAGCCCGACAATCTTTAGACAAATTCCAGCCAGTGTGACTATTTGGCTTCAGGTTTCCCGGAGCGCTGCAATTTTGGCCCCGCTTACGGTCTGCAGACGCTTTCTATTTGTTGGCAGGCGGTCAAGTATGGGCAAAATCGTGCCCGGAAGGGCCACTGAAGGAGTAAACCGATGATTTTCCGGATGTTGGTGGCCGGCGTGGCCGTCTCGACCCTTGCCGCGGGCCCGGCACTCGCCCGCCAGGCGACCGGAAACCCGACCGATCCGATCTACGCCTGCGCGTCGATCCCCGAAGATGCGGCAAGGCTCGCCTGCTTCGATGAAGCTGTCGCGGCGCTGCGCACAAAAGAAGAAGCCGGCCTGGTACAGACGGTGGACGTGGGCGAAATCGAGAAGATCGAAAAGGAAGCCTTCGGCTTTTCCCTTCCCAGCCTGCCGAGCATCTTCAGCCGCAGCGCCGCGAGCGACAGCAAGCCGAAGCGCGAGGAAGTCGACGAAATCTACGCAGCCGTAAAATCGGCGCGGATTCAGGGCGTGACAGGAAAAGCGATCGTCGTTCTTGAAAACGGTCAGACCTGGGAACAGACGGACACGGCGAAGATCAATGCCTCCTCGCTACGCAAGGCAAAGGAAGCGCGCGTGCGCAAGGCGGCCCTCGGCAGCTTCATGATGACCGTCGATGGCGGCCGCGCCTTCCGCGTGAAGCGCACCAGCTGACACTGCGCCCTGAACAGCCTTGGTCAGGCAATATGAGCTAAATTTCGCGCTGAAGCAGAGTTGACTTCCAGCCGGAACGCCTCAAGGTCATATCGATTATCAGCAAGGAGATTACCGATGCGGACACACCGTTTCTGGAAACTCGCGAGCGCGACAGCGTCCGCATTCGCCATCGCTCATGTTTCATCGGCCGAACCGATCCCGATTGAAGACCTCGCGCGCCTGCCGGCCATGACGTCGGTCTCGGTGTCCACGGACGGCAAGACGATGGTCGCCCTGATTGGCCCGTCGACCGGCAAGGATACCGACCGCGCCGTACTCGCCGCATGGGATCTTACCGACCTGTCCAAGCCGCCCATCACGGCCGCGCCGGACGGCAAGGAAGCCGAGTTCATCGGCGTCCAGGCCCTCAAGGACGGCAAGGTACAGGTCGCGGTTCGTCAGCCTTTCACGGGCCGGCTCTCGGGTTGCGCAGAAGGCAATGCCGTGGGCACGACCCGCACCTGGGCCGTGAAGCTGCTGCTCACCGACACCTCCTTCAAGAAGTTCGACGAGCCCTTCATTGACCTCGGCAGCACCCGCAACATCAGCAAGTCCACGGAAGACTGCATCCGCATCACGGCTCGCGGGGCCGTTTCAGCGACCCTTCCGCTGGATCCGGAGAACGTCGTCATTTCCCGGGTCGGCGCTGATTTCCGCTCGGAGGTCGGCCTCCTGAACCTCAAGACAGAGAACTTCAAGTCGCTTTACAAGAACTCCGGCGACTCCGGCGCAGGCTATATTGATCCGGTCGACGGCGAAGTGATGAGCGCATCCGGCGTCGATGAGAAACGCAAGTCGTTCGAGCGCTACACGCAGCTGAAAGCCACCAAGGGCGGCGCCTTCGAAAACCACGACGCACTGACTGTCGACGAATCGGCGCTGCAGGAAATGTCGGTTATCCACCGCGACCGCGCGAGCGGCCTTTATTACGTGCTGACCAACAAGTTCTCGGACAAGAAGCAGATCTTCACCTACGATCCCGTTGCCCGGAAATTGAGCGAGCAGCCGGTGTTCGCGAATGCGGAATTCGATGCCAGCGGCATCGTCACCTCGCGCGCCAAGGCCGATTTCGGCAAGATCCTCGGCTATGCCTTCGATGCGGACGTCACCCGCTATGAATGGCTGGATGCAGAGTACGGCGGCATCGTTCTCGGCCTCGAGCAGCAGCTGAAGGCTGAAATCGTCGACATCATCTATCGCAACGACGACTTCAGCCTGATCATCTTTTCGGCTTCGGGCTCCAACATGCCGGCGCGCTACTATCTGCTGCGCGACCGATCGAAACTCGAACTGCTTGGCGCCGAGCGGCCGTGGATCGACACCAAGGAACTGTCACAGACCCTGTTCGTGAACTATGCCGCCCGCGACGGCCGCGTGCTGCCTGCCCTGCTCACACCGCGTCAGGGCTGGAAAGAAGGCGATGCGCCAGGCAAGGCGATCGTGCTTCCGCACGGCGGCCCATGGGCCCGCGACTTCGGCGGCTGGGACGCATCCGGCTGGGTGCCGTTCCTCACCTCGCGCGGCTACACGGTGCTGCAGCCGCAATACCGCGGCTCCGTCGGCTGGGGCATGGACCTCTGGCGCGCCGGCGATGCCCAGTTCGGCTACAAGGCGCAGGACGACAAGGATGACGGCGCCGCCTGGCTTGTCTCGCAAGGCTATGCTGCGCCGGACAAATTGGTGATGTTCGGCTATTCCTATGGCGGCTATGCCGCAATGGCTGCCGCCACCCGCAAGGACAGCCCCTACCAGTGCGCCATCGCGGGCGCGGGCTATGGCGAATCTGACAAGATCAACATCGGTATAGACCGTAGCCGCTTCGGTCGCATGGCTATCGGCAGCAAGCTGTCAGGCCGCGATGTGATCAAGGACGTCGCCAATGCTGAAATCCCGATCCTGATCTATCATGGCGACCGGGATGTCCGCGTGCCGGATACTTACGGAAAGGCTTTCTTCAACGCGATCCGCAAGTACACCACGGCGAAATACCTCAACGTCCCGGACATGCCCCACAGCCTGCCCTGGACACCGGACCAGCAACGCCTGACCCTCACCGAAATCGAGAAATTCCTCGTCGGCGAGTGCGGCCTGAAGTAAGCTGAACGAAATCCAGAAACGGAAAAGGCGCGCCGCCTGGCGCGCCTTTTTTTGTTTGTCTGCAATCTGGTGAGAGCATCCGTAAGCGGATGATCTCCTCTTCCTTTGCCTTCAGCTTGTATAGCCGAGAAGCGCCCGCATTCCGGGCATGGCAACATCCACGAGGCGCTTCTGGATGTCCGGCAATACGGCCGGGATACGGTCATCATCCACGGACAGATTTTCCCGCGCCGTCGCACTCTGCTTCCGGTCAGACCCGATGATGACGCGCTGTTTCCAGTCCGCCGGTTTCTCGATGCCACAGTCATCCAGCAGCTTGGTGAAGAATGCTTCAGCTTCCGGGCTGTCGATGATCTTCAGATGACGGACAATCTCCTCATACTGGTAGACCACGGTTCCGGTCCCGATCCAGGCCGCAGCGTTGAACTGGTAGATGTCCAGCATCGGCGGCGCCTTCGTGTGGATACCGAAGATCATCATGTTGAGCAGCGCTTCCGGTGAAACTTGCGGCCCCTTCAGGTGCTCGAGGCCCGCCTCGAAATTTTCCGATACGAAGAAGCGCGCCCGTGCGAGCACCCAGGTGTAGGGGTCGCGCACCAGCAGGATACGGCGCGCCGTGCGTGTCGCCATCACCGCTTCATCCGAGAAAAGGAGATGTCCCCAGCTCAGCATCGGGTTCGCGGGGTGGAACGCCTTCATTGCATGCCCGCGCAGGTTCGGGATCTGGATGAAGGTCGCGTGGTATTGCTGCTCCACCGGAACGAACATCCGCATGATGTTGCGGATCAGGTGCGTACCGCTCTTGGGGACCGAGTTCAGGAACACAGGCGTACGCAGCGGCGCCTGGGTGAATTCCAGGTTCCGTTCGTTCAGGTTGTCCTGCTTCATCGTGATGGTCGGCAAGGTGATTGCTCCCGTTCTGGTTCCGGAAAAGAAAAAGCGGCGGGTGTTGAGCCCGCCGCTTTCGTATTTTTACTTCAAGAAGTCTAGAACTTCTTGTTGACGTTCACGAAGAACCGGCGGCCCAGCCAGTCATACTGCGACGTGAAGGCCGACGTACCGACGGTGTTGTATTCGCCGAGGTTCAGCGTGGTGACAGCCGGCGGGGCTTCGTCAAACACGTTGGACACACCAGCGCGGACCGTGATGTCGTAGGGCAGTTCGCGGCTCAGTGACATGCTGTGGTAGATCGTGTCCTCGGTCTTCAGCTTGAAGGTAACCGGGGTGCCGAAATAGGTGCCCGTGTTGCCGCCGTAGCTGTCGATGTTCGAGGTCTTGCCGATGAAGTCGACGCCCCAGAAGAGCGACCAGGGGCCACGCTCAAGGGTCGCGCTCAATTCACCCACCCAACGCGGGTCGCCGAACTCGCCATTGCCGTCGAACGGAGCGCTCGTCGGCAGCAGCTGGATTTCGTCCTGCATCTGCAAGGTGTGCGAGGTGTTCATCGTCAGCGTCGCGAAGCTGAAATCGCGGGTGTACTGAGCCTGGATGTCCACGCCTTCGTTGGTCTGGTTCGCGATGTTGATGAAGTTGTTGGTGACCGAGTTCACAAGGAACAGGGTCGGGTTACGGGTGAAGAGGTCACACAGCGGTTCGGTGCTGAAATTGTCGGAGTTGTAGCATCCGAACAGGATGTTCGCCGGCCCGAGCTGAGTGATCTGATCTTCGATCTCGATCTTGAAGTAGTCGACCGAGATGCGGAAGTCCGCGAAGGACGGCGACCAGACGGCACCGACGTTCATGGCTTTCGAGGTTTCAGCCTCGAGATTGCCGATGTTGCCGCTTTCAAAAACGGTCGCCGTAGAGCCTGCGCCGCTGTAAAGCCCAGGAATGCCGTCCGCGGCACAGTTATCAGCAAGACGCTGCGAGATAGCGCCGGTGGCGAGGTTGCCTGCCCAGTTGATACACGGGTCGATATCTCTCTGCCGGGCAAAGCTCGTTTGCGAATCAAGGAACAGCTCGAACAGCGCCGGGGCGCGGAACGAGGTGCCGTAGGTCGAACGCACACGCAGTTCCGGCGTGATCTGCCAGCCGAGACCGGCCTTGTAGGTCGTGTCCGAACCGTAGACGTCCACGTCCGTCAGGCGCGCCGACAGCGAAAGGTCGACGGCTTCAGCGAACGGCTGATCCTTAAGCAGCGGGATGGCAAGTTCACCGAAGACAGCGCGGGTGACCTTGTCACCTTTGGTGACGCCGGCGCTCGACGAGCCCCAGGCGTTGCCCTGCTGGAAGGTTTCGCCGGGCACGTCGTTGATACGTTCGGCGATGCGGCTGAAGCCGATACCGGCAATCACGTCACCGGCCGGCATCGCGAACAGCGGGCCGTCGAAGAAGGCTTCAATCTGGGCCTGTTCGTAGATCGTGTTACCCGTGTCGACGCCGAACAGGAAGTCGCGGTCAGCCTGCGAAATGTTACCGGCGAGGAATTCCGGGCTGTACCAGTCGGGCTGACGGCACGCGACGCCGCGCACCAGCGTAACCGGCGTTGCTGCGCAGCTCGAGAACGCATAGGGCGTGATCGCATCGTCGAAGATCACGTCCTGGGTGTAGTCGCCGTCCGATTGCGAGAACTGGAAGAAGACGTCCCAGTTCCAGCCATCGACGACGAAATCACCCTTCGCGCCGACCACAGCGTTCACGTAGTCGACGGTCACGGACACATCGCTGTGGTCGGTAATCGCCGTGGGGCTGAAGCCGATGAAGTTACCCGGGGCCAGCGCGTCAGCAAGGAAGCCGTTCGCGATGACGCTCGGGTTGTTGGTGTAGGTGTAGCCGAAATAGTTGTAGGCGTAGTCATACTGCCAGAACTGGCGGTAGCCGTTCACCTTGGTTTCGCGGCGATTGAGCAGTACTTCGCCGTACACCTGCATCGCATCGGTCAGCTCGTAGTCACCGCTGGCGAAGAACGTCATCCGCTCGGTTTCCGGGATCAGCGACTCGCCGTCCTGGAAGGGGTGATCGCCATTAAGCAGCGCTTCTGAGAGACGGGCGGTCGGCGTGTAGAACGGATCGTTGGTCGCGCCGGGCAGCAGCAGTTCGCCAAGGCCAACCGGGAACCACTGCGGCGGCAGATCAAGTCCAAAATCGTTCGGGCCCCACGGCGCGAGCCCGTTGGCAGCCAGCGAGCCATCATAGTCGTATTGCAGGAGCTGCGGGCGGCCCTGATAGGGGCGGCCGGTCAGCGCAGGACGGTTATCGTAGTTATAGAGCCACACATGGCCCCACGGCAGGTCATCGCAGCGGAACTTGCCGGTGCGCGGGTCAACAAGGTCGGCACGCTTGCCGTCTGCACCGAACACATAGGCTTCGCCGCACTCGAAGTAATCGCGCTGGCCGCGGGCCAGTTCTTCTTCCTTGGTGTAGTCGATCGATACGAGGAGGTTGCCGCGATCGGTGACCGCGCCGCTCCACGTGCCGCTGGCGCGCAGCTGTTCGCCGCCCTCCTGTTCCGGGCCGCTGTAGAAGAAGTCGACTTCTGCGCCTTCGTCTTTCTTGGTGATGATGTTCACAACGCCGGCCACGGCGTCAGAGCCGTAGATCGACGAGGCGCCGTCTTTCAGGATCTCGATGTTCGAGACTGCCGACAGCGGGATGGCGTTGAGGTCGAAGGCCGAGACAGCGCCGCGCGTACCGGCAGCGCCGGCGCGGCGGCCGTTGATCAGCGTCAGCGTGCGGTTGGCACCGAGGCCGCGCAGCGAGATCGTTTCGGTACCGACGCCGCCGTTCTGGACGAAGGCCGACGAGGTGGCCGAGGTCACCTGCGGCGAACCGGCAGCGACCGTGGCGGTCTGCAGCAGCGTGCTGACATCGCTGATACCCTCGAGGGCAGCGGTGTCGGCCGAGATCACGTCAAGCGGCGCGATGCTGGTGTAGGGGTTGGCGAGACGCGAACCGGTGACGCGGACCGTGTCGAGAACGCGGCCATCCGGGCCAACTTCCGCTTCGCCTTCGGCGGCGGGGGTCGTGGTGACCGGCGCTTCATCTTCCGTCTGCGCATAGGCGCTGAACACAAAACCGGTCGCCAATGCGGTAGCCGCAGCGGTCCGGAACAGGAATCCGTTATTGAACTTTTTTGCCATTGATGGCCCCTCTCACACTCCGTGACGTGACTTGAATGTCACATCGGTGCCCCTGGGACGCTCCACCGCCCCGATACACCGATTAGTCAAACTGCAGGCACGATTGCAGTTCGGTAATCTGGAAATCAACCCGAAAAACACAAAACCCCGGGATGGTTCGTAACGTGTGTCTTGAACGCAACAAAAATGTCATCCGGGGTGAATTATTGCGCGCGGAACAGGCAGCACCGCACAACTCGTCCCGGTTTTGGCGAGCCGTCACTATCTATGACTGAAACTTTGCGCGCGATCAGCTCGGCACGAGGTCGAAGGCAATGGTCAACCGGGGGTCGGTGCCGCTGAACATCTCGGTTCCGTGCCACATGTAGGACGGAAACAGCGCCAGAAGGCCCGGCTCCGGCTTCACCCAATGCTCGGCTGGCAGGTCTCGCCCGAGCGGCAAACCCGGCTTTCCGAAACGCAGCCACCCTTCCCGCCCACCGGCCGATACCGCCGCCGGCAGCTCGATGTAACAGGCAGAGGATATCCACCCGTCCGGGTGCACATGGTCTGCATGGTGCCCACCCGGCCGTAGCCAGACCGACCAGTTGCCGATCATCTGTGCGCTCTCGCGATTGCGCGACCGGAAAATGTCTGGCCCTGTGCCCAGCTGCTCCATGTAGTCGCTGATCGGCTTCGAGATCGCCTCCGCGAAGGCGGCTATCGCGCGGGTCCGGACCGACAATACATCGGACTTCTGGCTGCCAAGGCGCACAGAATGCCCGAAAGGCTGCGCCTTGAACGGGTGCGCCTGCTTCAGTTCCAGCACGAGGTCGGCAAGGTAAGCCTCGAGCGTCGGCCACGTGGCCGGCACGCTGATCGGCGCTGCTTTCACGAACCGGGCATAGTCGTACAAGGTCGCATAGCGCGGATCACCCACCAGCCGCCAGGCTGTCGCCTGGAAGGCAATGTAGCGCTGGTTCTGCGGATTCTTCGCCAGAAGCCGCGCGGCCGAGGCGTTCGCCTTCTCATATTCCCCGTTCGCCAGCAGGGCGCGTACTTCTGCTTCCAGCGCGCCGGGATCGCCCGGCTGCGCCAGCCGCACCGCCTCTCCGGCCAGCGCCACCGCGCCGGGTGCATCGCCGGTCTGCGCCGCCAGCTGCGCCGCATAGGCCAGCATCATCGCCCGCAAGTCGGAGCTGAAACCGTCCCGGATCACCATCGGCAGCACCGTATTCAGCGCTTCCTGAGGTTCGTTCATGAATTCCAGCGCCTGCGATTTCAGGTAGGCCAGCAGCGCCAGCAGCGGCTTCTGAGCGCCTTCCGGCGGCAGAAACGGGGCGAGCGCCGCTGCCTTGTCGCCGGTCCGCATCCAGATCAGCTGCGACAGCTCCATTCGGGCTGGTCCATGGTCCGGATGGCGCTGCATCACCGTCCGGTAGGCCTCCTCCGCGCCGCCGAAATCGCTCATCCCGAACTTCGCCCGCGCGCGGACCATCCAGGTCTCGGGTGAATTCAGCCCTGCCTGCATTGCCATTGCGGCCACGCGGTCGGCATCGACGTAGTTGCGCGCATCTCCATAAGCCGCTGCAAGATTGTGCAGCGCCACGGCGCTGGCCGGAAAAGCCCGCACGGCATCCTGATAGACGCTTATTGCCTCACCGATCCGGCCCTGCGCCTTCAGCGTGTTTGCATCGCGAGTCAGGTCTTGAAGGGTACGCAACATTCGGGCCTCAAGTCAGGTAGAAGCTCAGCAGGACCAGCGCCGCCGCGAGCAAGTTGAGAACGATCAAACCGGCGATGAGCAGAAAGACGGTCCGGAAGAAGGACATGATGTAGCCGGTGTCGTAGGTCACTCGCAACATCCGCAGGAGGTAGACGAACACGATCAGGAAAGATCCGCCGGCTGCCCAGGGGGCGAGCGGCGGGTAAAGCGAGGACGCTACGATCAGCAACGTGGCAAGCACATACACGAATGTCTGGAAGTGCAGCCCGGTGATCAGATGGTCATAGATGTACCGCTTGCGGTGCCAGGCATAGGAAAGCGCCAGCAGAAGCGAGAAGATCGGCAGGAAAAACAACGTGAAACGCGGCGCCCATTCCTTGAGGCGTGCCCCGAAGCGTTCCTGGTTCTCGAACAGGTTCGCCAGCCGGTCAGCGGCAAGCTGCGCATTCGCAAGGTCCTGACCGGACATTTCCGGGTTTGATTCAGCCACCGAGGCCCGAAGGGCTTCGCGGTCGATCGTACCATCGGGCCGGACAACGAGGGGAGCGCCTGCGGCGTTTCTCTCGAGATCGGCAACCTCCGCCTCGATCTCTCGCCGCAGCGCCGCATCGAGGTCTGTCTTCTCGAGTTCCGCGTTGAGTGCCTTGAGTCGCTCCGATCCTCCGATCCTGAATCCTGTGTCGCCGAATACGACAACCTCGCCGTCCGGCTGCCATCCGGGGGAAAGCCGGAGTTCCTTCATCCAGGGCTGGTTCTCCAGCACGGTGAACACTGTCAGGAAGAAAAGCACCGAGGTCAGCAGGAACAGGCGGAACGGCGGCACGAACCGCGCGCGCCGGCCCTCGATATAGTCGCGGGTCATCCGGCCGGGCCGAAGCAGCAGCATCGGCAAAGTCCGCCAAAGGCGCCCATCAAGGGCAAACATGTCGGCGATGCTAGAGGCAATCAGATCCCAGACCGGCCGGTGAAAATCGGCGCCAAGCTGGCCGCAAACCGTACAATACCGCTCCTCGACCCGCCCGCCGCAATTGCGGCAGGGCGCGCCTTTCTTGACCGGATGGTGCGTGCCGCTGCCCAGGCCTCCAACGGAGGCAAGGCCGGCAGCTTCGGCATCATGCTCCATCCGTCACTCCCCGCGAACGAAACCTAGGGGGTCTTCATACCTTCCCGGCAGAGGAAGCGCGAGCGGTGGTTGTCCTTGGCATTGTCCACCCAGCCGGTCAGCGTCGGATCAACCAGGTTCTGCGTCACCTGCACCCACATCGGCGTGATCGGATATTCTTCCATCATCAGGGCCTCGGCCTTGGCAAAGATTTCTGCGCGTTTGGCGAGATCCAGTTCCTGGTTCGACTGGTTCAGCAGTGCATCATACTCGGGGTTCGAATACTTGCCGTAGTTCTGCTGGCCGGTCGTTGATTGCAGCAGGTAGAGATAGTTGATCGGATCGTCGAAATCCGCGAGCCATGCCGCATCCGACACTTCAAAATCGTTCTGGCGCAGGCGGGCGTACAGCACCTTGGTGTCCTGCTTCACGATCACCGGCTGCACCCAGGGCGCAATCTCCGACCAGTTCTGCTGCGCCACGGGAGCAACCTTCGGATTGTCGCCGGTCGAGCGGTGGATGAACTCGAATTTCAGCGGCTTGCTGGGGCCGAAACCGGCGTCTTCCAGCAGGCGCTTCGCCTCAGCCAGGCGCTCGGCGCGCGGCATGTCCTTCCAGCTCACCTGCGGGCGCGGCACGTCATAGTTCGACATGCCCGGCGGAACGAAGGCGTAGGCCGGCTCGAAGCCCGGCGTCAGCACGTTGCGCACCATGAATTCACGGTCGAGCGCCAGCGACAGGGCCTTGCGCACCCGGACATCGTCAAACGGCGGCTTGGTCTGGTTGAAGGTCCAGTAGGTCACCAGAAGGCCGGGCGTCGTGCGCGGCCAACCGGGGAACTTCGCGTCAAGCTCGGCTTTGCGCGGACCCGAGAAGACGTTGTTGATATCGAGTTCGCCGGCCGCGATCTTGTTCTCGTAGGCGGCCTCGTTCTCGATCTCGAAATAGGCGACCCGGTCGAAGCAGGCTTCCGCCGCGCCGAACCCGGTCGGGTTCTTTTCGGAGACGAGCTGGTCGCCGGTGCGCCAGTAAACAAGCTTGTAGGGACCGTTGACGACGATGTTCTCAGGCTGGATCCACGCGTCGCCATACTGTTCCACCACGTGCTGCGGGACCGGGAAGGTCGTGTAGTGGGTCAGCAGGCCCGGCAGGTAAGGCGCCGGGTATTCCAGCGTCAGTTCCAGCGTCTTGTCGTCAATGGCGCGCGCACCGAGCTGGTCAGGCGGCAACTCGCCGGCGTTCACCTTCTCGGCATTCTTGATCAGCCACAGCATCGAGGCGTATTGCGAGGCCACGGCCGGGTCCTGGATGCGGCGCAGGGCGAACACGAAGTCACTCGCCTTCACCGGCTCGCCGTCCGACCAGACATAATCGCCCAGCTTGAACGTCCACACCGTACCCGTCGGATCGGTCTCCCAGCTCGTCGCCATGCCGGGGATCGGCTTGCCATCGACATCATCGGTCGTCAGGCCGATCAGCATGTCGCCGATCACAATGTTTTCCCACTGGGCCGAAGACTTGTGCGGATCGAGCGTATCAACCTTCGCAGAAATCCCCCGCCGCAGGGTCGGCACGTCGCCCGGCTGTTCCTTTGCCCCTCCCCCGCCGCAGGCGGCCAGGGCCAGCGCGGCAAGCGCCATGACGGAAGCGGTGAGAACCGAGCGGCGAGTCGTCATAGAGGGCATCTCCTGATCTCAAAAGGCGTCCCGCGCGGTTGATTTGCGCGCGTTTTGCCGGAATGGACGAAAGTCTGGCCCCTTGCTGCCAGAGGCCCGGCGGATTGCAAAGCCTTAACGCGCCGCGATGAACAGTCGCTGACCGGAAATCAGGCGCGCTGCGTCACCAGCTCAAACCGCGAGCGCGGCGTCGGCTCTGCATCCGGCGTCACCACCAGCCCGCGTTCGATCAGGTCAAGCATATGCCCCAGCACGCTCATCGCGGCCGCCGGATGCAGGCGCTGGTCCACATCCTTGTACATCCGCGACACCATCGCCGGGATCGACGTCTCCCCGCCGCGCAGTTCCGCCAGGATCGCCGCTTCACGCGCCCGGCGATGCGCCGCGTACTCGGCGATGAACTCCGCGACGAAGGCCTTGCCACGCACCGCGTCACCATGTGTCGGCCAGAGGATGTCGAACCCGCGCGCCGCAATCTTGTCGAGGCTGCGCATATAGTCGCCCATATGCCCGTCCGGCGGCGCCACCACAGTGGTTGACCAGCCCATGATATGGTCACCGGAGAAGCAGGCATTCTCCTCGCGCAGGCCGAAGCAGATATGGTTGGCGGTGTGGCCCGGCGTTTCGATAACATCCAGCGTCCAGCCCGGCCCGGAGATCACCTCGCCGTCGCCGACTTCAACGTCCGGCACGAAGCTGAGGTCATCCTCGCTGCCAAGTTCATCCTTGGCCGTATGGATGCCCCGGTACAGCGAATAGGTCTTGCACCCGGCCCAGGCAGCAAGCGGCGCCGCCAACGGCGAGTGGTCGGAGTGGCCATGCGTAACCAGCACGTGTGTCACGCGCTCACCGGCCAGCGCCGCCTTCAGCGCCTCGAAATGCTCGTCCAGCATCGGGCCCGGATCAATCACTGCCACCTCGCCCTTCCCGACGATGTAGACACCCGTGCCCATATAGGTGAACGGACCCGGATTGTTGGCGATCACGCGGCGGATCAGCGGAGAGACCTGGTCAACACGGCCATACTCGAATTCGATGCCGCGGACGTAAGGAATGGCCATGCGAGGAAGAACCTTCAGTTGACGGACGGTTCCGGCCTTCAGCGCTTCTTCGGTGCAAACGTCTCTGCGAAGGCCCGGGCCATGCGCCGCGTCGCCCGCAGCTTCCCGCCCAGCTTCAGAGCGACCGGCGGACCCATGTCCGTCTTGTTCGCATCGACGATGAAGATTCGTCCCGTCGACCGATCGCGTAGGACATCCACCCCGCCCCAGTCGAGCCCGATTTCAGCAGCAAACCGCTCAATCACGCGGATTTCATCAGGCGAGTAGCAGTTCCGGGGCTCGTCGAGCAAAACTTCGACATTCTCATCCAGAAAGCGTCGTTCCAGCGGACGGCGCTTGCGGAAAACCACAATCGGTGTTCCGCCCACCAGGCAGCAGCGCAGATCTTCCACCAGCCCGCCCGGGATCTCGTTGTCGATCAGGCGCTGATAGGCCTTGCCCGGCAACGCCTCGTCCATCGGCCCCTCGATCACGCGCCCGTCATGGGCGGCATTCGCTTCCGACTTCTCGACCATCCGGCCGCAGAAGGTCAGCGGGTCTACAGACAGCGAATCGCCGCTGGCTTTTTCGAACGCAGCGGCGACCCGTGTCTTGGAAATGTCATTGCAGCCGAAATTGATCAGGCGCGCGCCGGTCTTCACCTTCGGCGCAGGGTGCCCGGTCTCGGTCGAATCATCGAACTGCATTACGATGTCCGCTTCGGCCAGATCCTCGACCAGCTTCGCGCCGGACACATGCATCACCGACCAGATGAAATACCAGGGCCGCGGCTTGTCGGGATAGAAGGCAATTGTCGGGCGCTTGTGCCCGGTAATCAGGCGCCACGTGCGCCAGTTCTGGACGAAGAAATAGAAACAGAACCAGGTGAAGACGCTATGGAGCAGCGCGATGTCCGGCACGATCCGGGCGCCGGTTTTCTTGACCAGGATAACGCCCTGCTCAAGCTTGAAATCGTCGGTCCACATACGCCCAGACATATACTCTGCTCCCGGTTTGCCGCTTTCGCTGGCCGGTTCCTCTACAGGCCGTGACGCCTCGCACGGCTCGGCGTCCGCTTCAACTCCCGCTTTGTGGCGCGACTGTGTCAGCCGCCCGGTCCTACAGCAGTTCGCGCAGGCTGGAGAGGTCGTACCCGGCCCCCGCGGCCGCGTCGATGATGTCGTCTCCGGCGCCCTGCCCGGCATGTACGAGGGCCCAGGCCGTGATCGAGCGCGTCCCCGTCCGGCAATAGGCCAGCACCGGCTGTGGCGCCTCGTTCAGGATATGCCCCATACGCTCGACAATCTCGGGCGTCGGCGCTCCGGAAAACGGCAATGCGGCGAATGTCAGCCCCAGGGATTCGGCTTTCGCGCGAATCGCGCCCATGCGCGGCTGGTCCACGCCGCCTTCCCCATCCGGGCGATTAGCGATCAGCGTCTTGAAACCGGCTTTCGCTACGGCCTCGATATCGGCTTCGGTCAGTTGGGGGGCGACGGCAAAATCAGGGGTCACCTGACGGATATCGGCCATGTTTAGGCTCTCCTAGAGTGCAGCGTGTCGCTTGATCGTGTCGCGTCTCAAGCTAAGGAATGTAAAGGCCCCTGCCAAGCGGGCGTTGCCGCCCCGAACGTTCAACCTGTTGTGACCAGAGGCTTTTCACCAACGTGTCGATGCTGCAACGCGCTTTCCGCAGGATTCCATGGGGCTATACGCTAAGGCGGCTCCTGATTGCCATCCCCACGATGCTGGCGATCATCACAATGGCCTTCCTGATGATGCGCGCCGCGCCCGGCGGCCCTTTCGACGGCGAACGCAAACTGCCCGCCGCCACCGAGCGCGCGATCGCCGAGAAGTTCGGCCTCGACAAGCCGCTGCACGAACAATACCTCGATTATGTGGGCGGCGTGCTGCAGGGCGATTTCGGCCCCTCCTACAAAACCCTCGGCAAAAGCGTGAACGATCTGATTGCGGACGGCCTGCCCGTCTCGCTGACCATCGGCGCACTGACCATGGTGATCTCGCTGATCCTTGGCACAGCCCTCGGCGTGTTTGCGGGGCTGAGGCAGAACTCGGCCACCGATTATGGCGTAATGGGCATCGCGATGGTCGGCATATCCGTGCCGAGTTTCGTCATCGGCCCGCTGCTCATCCTCGTCTTCGCCCTGGGCGCCGGCATCTTCGCCGTCGGCGGCCTCGGCACCTATCCCAACATCGGCATGAGCTGGCACAACATGACGCTGCCGGTGCTCACCCTCTCGCTCGCGCAGATCGCCATCATCTCACGCCTGATGCGCGCCTCGATCATCGAGACGATGCGCGCCAACCATATCCGCACCGCACGCGCCAAGGGTCTCAGCGAATGGCAGGTCATCACCCGTCATGCCCTGCCCTCGGCGCTGTTGCCGCTCGTCTCCTATGCCGGCCCCGCCATGGCGCGTGTGATGACCGGCTCGGTCGTCATCGAGAAGATTTTCGGACTGCCGGGCCTCGGCTCCTATTTCGTCGACGGCGCCCTGAACCGCGACTACACGCTCGTGATGGGCGCGATCATCGTTTACGCGGGCCTGATCATCCTGCTCAATCTCGTGGCTGACATTCTCTACGCCATGCTGGATCCCAAGGTGAAATACGACTGATGGCCAACCTCGATCCGGTCCTTGATCCGACTGGCCGCGTCGAAGCGGTCAACCTCGCCATCCAGGGCGGCCGCTCGCTCTGGGATGACGCCCGCGCGCGCCTCCTGCGCAACAAGGCCGCCGTCTTCTCGATGATCCTGTTCGGGATCATCGTGCTGATCGCTGTCTTCGGCCCGATGGTCTGGGTGCACAATCACGAGACAATCTCGGACCTGCGCACCATCCCGCCCACCTTAGAGAACATGCACATCCTCGGCACCGACCTGCAGGGCCGCGACCTCTTCGCCCGCCTGCTCATCGGCCTGCGCATTTCGCTGATGGTCGGCGTCGTCGCCACCATCGTCAGCCTCGTCATCGGCGTCACCTGGGGCGCCGTCGCAGGCTATCTCGGCGGCCGCATCGACAATTTCATGATGCGCATTGTGGACGTGCTGTACGCCCTGCCCTTCATCTTCTTCGTCATCCTTCTGCTCACCGTCTTCGAGCGGAACATCGTGCTGATCTTCGCCGCCATCGGTGCCATTGAATGGCTGACCATGAGCCGCATCGTGCGCGGTCAGACCCTCTCCATCAAGAACAAGGAATTCATCGAGGCCGCCCGCGCCGCCGGTGTCTCGCAGGCCGGGATCATCACGCGCCACATCCTGCCGAACGTCATCGGCCCGGTGGCTGTCTATGTGACGCTGACCATCCCGGTCGTCATCCTCGCCGAAAGCTTCCTGTCCTTCCTCGGCCTTGGCGTGAACGAGCCGCTGACCTCGCTCGGCGTGCTGATCGCTGACGGCGCCGACATGATGGAAGACAAGCCCTGGATGCTGATCGCCCCGGCGGTCACCATGTCGGTCACCCTCCTCTGCCTGAACTTCATCGGCGATGGCCTGCGCGACGCGCTCGACCCGAAAGAGCGCTAGCGCCTTTCAACGCCCGTTCAGTTGCAGTTCAGCCCGCCGGCACCATATGCCCCGTCCGCACGGGAGGGCCGGCCATGGCAAATTTCAAACGCAAGGGGCCGAAGTCGACCCGCTCGGGCTGCCTCCTGTGCAAGCCGCACAAGCGCCAGGGCGCCAAGTGCGCCCACGCGCCCCGCGAAGCTGCCAGGCGCAAAGTCGCCGCCGAAGAGATCCGCTTCGCGGGCGAGAACGGATGAGAATGACGTGATAAAACATGAGAACAGTTGAGAATGATTGAGAGAAGAACGGCGGCCGATGTGCACTGAATGGATGTCTTTCGCGCCGGTTTGAACGGCGATCGGGCAAACTTGCGCCTACATCAATCGCCCCGCCGAAACGATAAAACCCAATCCCCTCAATCCGTTACAGACAGCTCCTCAATTCCTTCCGCAACACCTCCGCCCACGGAGGTATACTTCTTAGGTGGTGATCCGGAAAAATTCCCGGACAAGAGCACTCGGGCAACTATTCCGCCGCCGCGCCCACACGCCAGGGCGGGAACCGGCGGTTCTTGCCCGCCGTGTAGAGGCAGACGCGGTTGCCCGCCGGATCGCGGAACCAGGCCTCGGTCCAGCGCCAGTCCTGCCGCTCCGGTTCGCCCAGAGGGTGGATACCATTCATGCACCGCCCGCCGACTTCGATGAAAACATCCTTCACCTCGAAATACACCGCCGGCCAGTCCACCGTCAGCGGCGCATCGACGAGGTGGATCGACAGCGTCGCCGGCTCCTCGCCATCCTCCGCCGGGCATTCGAACCGGGCATACTTCGGCGGCGAGTCGACGATCAGCGTGAGGCCGAAGCGCTGCCACCAGGCAACGCTCGCGTCATAGTCGGTGCAAGGCAGTGTGACCTGATTGAGGCGCATGGAACAGCTCCTGAGATTTCGTGTTGTCTAGATGCCAGTCCCGCCAGCCGCCAGCAAGGCTGGCCCTGACCCTCCGGTTGGCTGTAGAAGACATCAAAGGGAGACCACACCATGAAATGGCAAGGCGGACGGCGCGGCGGCAATGTGGAAGACCGGCGGGGCCTCAGCCCCGGCGCAGCCGTCGGCGGCGGCGGGCTCGGCGTCATCGTGATTGCGTTGATCGGCTATTTCGTCTTCGGCATCGACCCCTCCCAGACGCAGGCCGTGCTCGGTGACGGATCGCAGGTCAGCGGCGAGCAGCAGGCCGGCGTGGAAGGCACGCCCGCCGATGAGGCCGGCCTCTTCGTCGATGTGATCGGCGCAAATATCAACGATGTCTGGGTCACCGCGCTGCCTGGCTACACGCCGCCGTCGGTCGTCCTTTACGAACAGGGCACCAATACCGGCTGCGGCTTCGGCCAGTCTGCGATGGGCCCCTTCTACTGCCCGGCCGACCAGACCGTGTATCTCGACCTCTCTTTCTGGCAGGAAATGGAAACGAAGCTCGGCGCGTCCAGCGCAGAGTTCGCCCGCGCCTACGTGATCGCCCACGAGTTCGGCCACCATGTGCAGACTTTGACCGGCGCCTCGCAGCAGGTGCGCGAGGCCCAGCAAGCGGCGCGCAGCCAGGAAGAAGCAAACCAGTATTCCATCGCGCTGGAACTGCAGGCCGATTGCTATGCCGGCTTTTGGGCCGCGAGTGCGGCACGCGTCTCGAACGGCGCCGTAGCCCTCGAGCCCGGAGACATGGAAGAAGGCCTGAAAACCGCCAATGCCATCGGCGACGACATGATCCAGCAACGCATGCAGGGCCGCGTCACCCCGGAAGCCTTCACCCACGGCACTGCCGCGCAGCGGATGGAATGGCTGAACAAGGGATACACCTCGGGCGACCCGAACGTGTGCAACACGTTCAACTGAACTGCTTACAGACGACCAATTGAGAGAAGGAATATTCCGATGACGGACGGAACCTACAAGGATTTTGACACAGCACAGGTTCACGCAGGCACGGCGCCGGACCCCGCCACCGGCGCGCGGCAGGTGCCGATCTACCAGTCCACCGCTTTCGTGTTCCGCGACGCCGACCATGCCGCCGCTCTCTTCGGCCTGCAGGAAGTCGGTTACATCTATTCGCGCCTGACGAACCCCACGGTCGGTGCGCTGCAGAACCGCCTCGCCGCCCTCGAAGGCGGCGCCGGCGCTGTCTGTTGCTCATCGGGACACGCCGCACAGATCATGGCGCTGTTTCCGCTGATGGGCCCCGGCAAGAATATCGTTGCCTCGACGCGCCTCTATGGCGGCACGATCACCCAGTTCACGCAGACCTTCAAACGCTTTGGCTGGTCGGCGAAACTCGTGGATACGGAAAACCTTGCCGCCGTCAAAGGCGCCATTGACGAGAACACCCGCGCCATCTTCTGCGAAACGATCGCCAATCCCGGCGGCTACATTTCAGACCTCGATGCACTTGCAAAAATTGCGGACGAAGCCGGCATTCCGCTGATCGTCGACAACACGACCGCAACGCCCTACCTTTGCCGCCCCATCGAACATGGCGCGACGCTGGTCGTCCATTCGCTGACGAAATACCTGACCGGCAACGGTACAGTCACCGGCGGCGCCATCGTCGATTCCGGCAAGTTCAACTGGTCAGCCTCCGACAAGTTTCCCTCCCTCTCGGCGCCGGAACCCGCCTATCATGGCCTGAAGTTCCATGAGACCTTTGGCCCCGCCGCCTTCACCTTCCACTCCATCGCCATTGGCCTGCGCGATCTCGGTATGACGATGAACCCGCAAGGCGCGCACTACACGCTGATGGGGATAGAGACGTTGTCACTGCGCATGGAAAAGCATGTCGCCAATGCGCAGAAAGTCGCTGAATGGCTGGAAAAACATCCCGCCGTGGCCACCGTCACCTATCCGGGCCTTGCCTCATCGCCGTGGCGCGAGCGCGCAAAACGCATCACGCCCAAAGGTCCCGGCGCCCTGTTCACGGTGCAACTGAAAGGCGGCTATGAGGCATGCATGACGTTTGTCGCAGCGCTGAAACTGTTCAGCCATGTCGCAAACCTCGGCGATGCGCGTAGCCTCGTCATCCATTCGGCATCGACAACGCATCGTCAGCTGACGGATGAACAGAAAATCGCAGCGGGCGCCGCGCCGGATGTGGTCCGCCTCTCTATCGGCATCGAAGGCACTGCCGATCTGATCGCTGATCTTGATCAGGCCTTGAAGGCGGCGGGCTGACGGTTTCCCGTTGAAAAAGGGCGGCCTTTAGGGCCGCCCTTTGAATTTGGATCAGGTATCCAGGAAGCTTCTCAGCTTCCGTGAACGGCTCGGGTGTTTCAGCTTGCGCAGCGCTTTCGCCTCGATCTGACGGATGCGTTCGCGGGTGACCGAGAATTGCTGGCCAACTTCTTCCAGCGTGTGATCGGTGTTCATGCCGATGCCGAAACGCATGCGGAGCACACGTTCCTCGCGCGGGGTGAGCGAGGCGAGCACGCGGGTGGTCGTCTCGCGCAGGTTCGACTGGATGGCGGCATCCACCGGAAGCAGCGCCATCTTGTCCTCGATGAAGTCGCCGAGGTTTGAATCCTCGTCGTCGCCAATCGGGGTTTCCAGCGAGATCGGCTCTTTCGCGATCTTCAGAACCTTGCGGATCTTCTCAAGTGGCAGACCCAGTTTCTCGGCCAGTTCCTCCGGGGTCGGCTCACGGCCGATCTCGTGCAGCATCTGGCGCTGGGTACGGATGATCTTGTTGATCGTCTCGATCATGTGCACCGGGATACGGATCGTCCGGGCCTGGTCCGCGATGGACCGGGTGATCGCCTGACGGATCCACCAGGTGGCATAGGTCGAGAACTTGTAGCCGCGGCGGTACTCGAACTTATCGACCGCTTTCATGAGGCCGATATTACCTTCCTGGATGAGGTCCAGGAACTGGAGGCCGCGATTGGTATATTTCTTCGCAATCGAGATCACGAGGCGGAGGTTGGCTTCCACCATCTCCTTCTTCGCGATGCGGGCTTCGCGCTCACCCTTCTGCACGGTCTGGACGATCCGGCGGAAGTCGTCGATCGGGATACCGATCTCGGTGGCAATCTCGGTGATCTCGGCACGGACGATTTCGATTTCGCCGCCCTTGCCGTCGATCAGGCGTTTCCACTTTGCCGAAATCGCGCGCACACGCTCGGCCCAGTTCGGCTCAAGCTCGCAGCCAATGTAGTTCTCAAGGAATTCCTTGCGCGGCACGCCGTGCGCGTCAGCGAGACGCATCAGCTTGCCTTCAAGGCCCATCAGCTTCTTGTTGATGGCGTAGAGCTGCTCGACCAGCGCCTCGACGCGGGCGTTGTTGATATGGATCGTCTTCAGATTCTCGACGATGAGCAGCGACAGCTCGTCATACTCGGTCTGCGCTTTCGGCGTCAGGTCCTTGCCTTCGAGCCGCCGGGTGACGAGACGGTCCTGCAGCTTGCGGAAACGGCCGAAGCTGTCGGCAATCTCATCAAGCTTGGCGAGCACGCCTTCGCGTAGCTCGCCCTCCATCGCCGACATGGACATGGCGGCGGCGTCGTCTTCCTCTTCCTCTTCCTGCTGCTGCTGGCGCAGACGCTCGGCTTCGACCTCGTCGATCTCTTCCTGGCTCTGGCGCTTCTTGCCCTTCACGGGCGGCGCAGGCTCCGGCGCCTTCTCCTCGATCACCTTCGGTTCCGGCGGCGGATTTTCCGCGCCATAGGTCGCTTCAAGGTCGATGAGGTCGCGCAGCAATATGCGCTCGTTCATCAGCTCGTCGCGCCACACCATCATGGCTTCGAAGGTCAGCGGGCTTTCGCACAGGCCGCGGATCATTGCGTCGCGGCCGGCCTCGATACGCTTGGCAATCGCGATCTCGCCCTCGCGGGAGAGGAGTTCGACGGCGCCCATCTCGCGCAGGTACATGCGCACGGGATCGTCGGTGCGGTCGGAGCCGCGCGCATTGCCTTTCTTCGCGAGGACTTTCTTGTCCTCGAGCTTGGTCAGGGCCTTGCCCTGTTCCTCGGCTTCTTCCTCGGACTCGACGACCGCGATGCCCATCTCGGAGATCTGGGACATCACGTCCTCGATCTGGTCTGAGCTCATGTCCGCGTCGGGGAGCAGCTGGTTGATCTCGTCATGGGTAATGAAGCCGCGCTTCTGGGCGCGCTTCAGAACCTTTTTGACGTCTGTCGCGTTAAAGTCGACTAGACCCGCTTCGGTCTCCTTGTCGTCTTCACCCTCGCCATCACCGGCCGTATTCTTTTTCTTCTTGGTGGCTGTCGCCATATTCCAGTCTCTCCCTGACGTAGGGGCCTGCCTCTGGCCTTCCTGCGCCCGTTGCCAATCGCCCTGCCGCTCAGCTGTCGCTGCGTTTGCCTGCTGCCTCGTTCATGCGGGCCTTGAGGGCCCGTCGCTCCGCGACCATCTGGTGCCTGCGCCGCCAACCCGAAGGCGACGTCGAGGCTCCCCCGCTCGCATCATCCATGCCAGAGCCGAGGTTTTCCTGGCCGGGACGCCCGGCTGCCACATACTGCTCGAGGGCAATCAGCCATTCCCGTGCCTCGGGCCCATCGGCCGCTATCTGAGACGTTACGGGATATTCTTTGAGCAAGCTGGCAGCACGCATGTACCCAGTTTGCGTTAAATGGGCGGTCAATACCGCCCGGTCAATAGGCTTTCCGGCATTTGCCATGTCGAGAAGCAGGTCGCGTATCTTTACAACATCAGGATCGGCCAGTGCACAGGCTGCAAGCGTCTCTGCGCCCATGGCCAACAGGAACGGGCTGTCGATGGCCCGCACGAGTGCGCCAAGGCCGCGCAGTTTGGCCGGCGCCCCCTTCTTGAGTTCGGTCTGCGCGGGCTCGCCTTCGAAGGGAGTCTGTCCCGATCCGGGCCGTCCCTTCCTGTAGGTATTGCTGCGTTTTGCATCGCGCAGAGCCCAAAGGTGATCGCGCAGGCGGGACTTCAGATCCCGCTCGTAGGCAGCCTTGACGCCTGCATGACGGATCTGGCCACAGGCCGCCATCAGGCGGGCTTCAAGACCGGCCTGGCGCTCGGGCGTATCCAAGGGCTCGGCATCGCGTTCGCGGCGCCAGAGAAGCTCAGACAGCGGCAGCCGGCGCTCGATTTCCTCGCGCATGGCAAGCGCGCCGCGGGCCCGAATCAGGTCGTCCGGGTCCATCCCGTCCGGCAGCAGCACGAAGAAGATGGACCGGCCGGGCTCGACAAAGGGCAGCGCCCGGTCAAGGGCGCGGTAGGCAGCGCCGAGACCTGCGCGGTCACCGTCAAAGCACATCACAGGCTCGGGACCGGCTTTCCAGATCAGCTGCAGCTGTTCCTCGGTGAGCGCCGTGCCGAGCGGGGCGACGGCCTGGCCAAAACCGGCCTCAGCCAGCGCGATAGCGTCCATGTACCCTTCGCAGACGATCAGCCCGCCGCCCTCGCCGGAACCCAGAGCCTCGCGCGCTGCCTTGTAGCGATAGAGCACCGTCGACTTGTGGAAGAGTTCGGTGTCGCCTGAGTTCAGGTATTTGGGCTTGGCATCCGGCGTCAGGCCCCTGCCCCCGAAGGCAATGACGGCGCCGCGCGTATCCGTGATGGGGAACATCAGGCGGCCACGGAAAAAGTCGAACGGCTCGCCGCCCTTGTCGCTTTCGCGGATCAGGCCGACCTCGATCAGTTCCTTGTCGGTAAAGCCTTCTGCATGAAGGTGCGCGCGCGTGCGGCGCCAGTCATCCGGGGCGTAGCCGAGGCGGTGGCGCTTCCAGGCTGCGGGCGCAAGGCCGCGACCATCGAGATAGGACCGCGCGGCAGAGCCCTCGGGCGAGTTAAGGCGATCTTCAAACCAGCTGGCGGCAGCTTCACAAGCCGCAATGAGACGCTTCCGGTGATCATAGGCCTCAGCCGCTTCAGGGCTCGCCTTCGGCAGCTGCATGCCGGCTTCTTCGGCCAGCTTCTCGACCGCCTCCATGAAGGTGAGGCGCTCCGTTTCCATTACGAAGTTGATGACGTCCCCGCCGGTACCGGAGGAGAAGCATTTGAAGATGCGCTTCTGGTCGTTGACGTAGAAGCTGGGCGTTTTCTCGTTGGTGAAGGGGGACAGGCCGACCCATTCCTTGCCCTTCTTGGTCAGCTTCACCTTGCGCCCTATCACATCCGAAGGCCGGATGCGGGCTTTCAGCTCCTCCACGAAGCCGTCAGGGATGCGGACTGTCTGAGACATGAGCCTAGTCTAACGCTTTCAGGAGACCGGGGAAACGAAGCAAATCACTGGCCGTACAAAAGAAATGGGCCCCGCCTTCCGGCAGGGCCCGCACTCAGGTCTTTGACAGCCTAGTCCCGGGGGTACGCGGGAGCAGCCGAAAGGGTCTCAGCATCGACGTCGAGCACCAATTCGCCATCCGAGGCGCCTTCAGCAAGTGTGATGTTGTCGGCATCGATCACGACCTGGTCGCTGGCAGCAAGATCAGTCGCGATCACTGCATACCGGGCCTCACCGGTTTCGGAGAGGATGAGGTCGTTGATGCGCGCCGACTCGCCATTGTAGGCGATGGCGACGGTGGCGCCGATCATTTCAGAAGCGAGGCGGAAGTCGTCAGCCGAGGCCTGCTCGAACTCCGGCAGGGTCGACAGCGTCTCGCCTGTCATCTTGACGAAGACGTCCGGTTCTCCGTCAACATCTTCCGGATCCGGCTGGATCATCGCGACGTCATAGGCAAGTGTGCGCAGGTCGCCGCCGATACCGGCGACACCGCCGTCACGTACGACGAGCATAGGAGCGGCGCCGTTCGTGCCGAACCAGACGTCGGACACGGTAGCAATTTCTTCGCCGGCTGAATTGTGAACGGCGGCGCCGATCAGGTCAGACGCTTCATGTTCGCCGGAGGCCAGCGTGTAGGTCGCCGGCGCAACTTCCGCGACCTGGAGGTCTTCGGTCAGTGCGGGGTCAGTCGCCGCGATTTCAGAGGCGCTGCGGGTGTCCAGGCTGGCAGTTTCAGAGGAGTCGCAAGCCGCAGCGGTCATCATCAGTGCTGCGGCGCCGGCAGAGGCAAGAAGGGATTTCATGGGGCGGTCCTTTCATTCGGGTTGTTGTCCCTATGAACGGACCCCGGACCCATGCGTTCCGAACCTAACGCGCTTTTCAGACTTTAGGCCAAAGCAAAGCAGTCCCGCCGGCGCGAGACATGGAAGCGGCTATGCAGAAAGCATCAGACCGTGCGTGTGAGGGCCGTTCGCACGGCCTTTCCGGCGCTGGAGGCCTCGATCAGGCCAGGGTAGCGCTCCTTGAGGGCGGTCACGCAGCGGCCAAGGTCTGTCAGCTTGCGGGCGCCGAGATCCTCGACGACCTGTTTCACGGCGATGTCGAGCGCTTTTCCCGAGAGCGGCTTCGGCAGGAATTGCTGGATGATCTCGATTTCGTCCCGCTCGCGCATGGCGTCCTCAATACGGCCTTCCTCGTCATGCTCGCGGGCGGAAACTTCGCGCTGGGCAACCAGCGTTTCAAGCACGCTGCGCACGTCTTCGTCCGGGCAGGAGGCGCCGACGCCGCGGCCGCGGGCGCACACGTCCCGGTCGCGGATGGCGCATTCGATCAGGCGCAGGGTGGCCCGCTTTGCATCATCGCCGCTTGAATCGGATTCATCCTTGAGGGCCTGCAGAATCCGGGCCCGGAGACCCTTGCACGCTGACACATCTTCGCGGCCCATTGCCGTCCTATGCCTTTCCACGCCTGCACGCTCAGCACGTTGCTTGACGGTGCAGAGACTCAGCCCCAATAAGCGGCCAAGTTTTAGCCAGACTGGTTAATGATGAGTCAAGCCAGTCGAGCGCGGTGAGGTAATCGGTCTGTGAGCAAGAATCAAGATATGGACTCAGCCACCGGGGCCCTTGCCCTTGCGGACGGGACGGTATTTGCGGGGCATGGCGCTGGGGCAACCGGCATCCGGACAGGGGAACTCTGCTTCAACACGGCGATGACGGGCTATCAGGAAATCCTGACCGACCCGTCCTATGCCCAGCAACTGGTTCTTTTCACCTTCCCTCATATCGGCAACGTGGGCGCGAACCGCGAGGACCACGAGGACTCGACACCGCCGGCCGCCGAGGCCGCCCGTGGCGCCATCTTCCGCGAACCGATTACGGCGCCGTCAAACTGGCGCTCGGCAGAGGATTTCGGCGCCTGGCTCGCCCGCAAGGGCATCGTGGGCCTGTCGGGCATCGACACACGCGCGCTGACGCGCCGCATCCGCGAGCTGGGCATGCCGAAAGCCGCCATCTGCCACCAACCGGAAGGCAAGATTGATTTCAAGGCGCTGGTCGCCGCCGCGCAGGCCTGGGCCGGACTGGATAACGCAGACCTTGCCGCAGACGTGGTGCAGCAAGCGGCCTACGAGCATACCGAAGGCCTTTGGCGACCGGGCACCGGCCATGCGCCGGGCGGCAATGCCGAATTCCATGTCGTGGTCGTCGATTTCGGCGTGAAGAAGAATATCCTGCGCAACCTTGCCAATGCCGGCGCGCGCGCGACGGTGCTGAACGGCGACGCGACCTCAGCCGACATCCTCGCGCTGAAGCCGGACGGCGTTGTGCTGTCCAACGGTCCCGGCGATCCGGCAGCGACCTATCAGCGCTCCGGCGCGATGATCCGTGAGCTGATTGCTTCCGGCATTCCGATCCTCGGCATCTGTCTTGGCCACCAGATGCTGGCCCTCGCGCTCGGCGCGAAGACGATGAAGATGGCTCAGGGCCACCATGGCGCGAACCACCCCGTCAAGGATCTTGCGACTGGCAAGGTCGAGATTGTATCGATGAACCATGGATTCACGGTGGATGTGGCCACGCTGCCCAAGGGCGTTTCGGAAAGCCACCGGTCTCTGTTCGACGGAACGAATTCCGGCCTCGCCGTGGAAGGCAAACCGATCATCTCGGTGCAGCACCACCCCGAAGCCTCGCCCGGCCCGCAGGACAGCTTCTACCTGTTTGAACGCTTTGCCGGGCTGATGCGCCAGCACAGGGGAAAATAGTGCCGCCATGTGCGGGCGCTTCTTCCGTGAAGGTGTAAGCTGGGCCGAGTATTATGCGGCGCTGAATATACTGGGTGATCCGCCGGAAGACGTGTCGCCTCCGGAAGCCACATACAATGCCGCGCCAACTCAGATCCACCCCGTTGTGCGCCTCAACGAGGTGACCCGGGCGCGCGAGATGGTGCCGATGCAATGGGGCCTCGTGCCATCCTGGTGGACGAAGCCGCTGTCAGAAAAGAAGTTCACGACCATCAATGCGCAGTCGGAAACCGCACACGAAAAGCCGGTCTTCCGCGGCGCCTTCCGGCACAAGCGCTGCCTCGTGCCGATCTCAGGCTATTACGAATGGTCCGTGAGCGGAAAGACCAAGACGCCGTTTGCCTTCAAGCTGAAGAACCGGCGCTGGTTCTGTGTGGCCGGCCTGTGGGACGCGGCGCTGATCGATGGTTCCGAAATCCAGACGTTCACTATCCTCACCACGCGGCCGAACGATTTCACCGCAGGCATCCATGACCGGATGCCGGTGATCCTGTCACCCGATAACTATGGCTGGTGGCTGGATCCGGCAAAGGGCGATCCCACGCCCCTGTTCGAGCCCTTCCCCAACGAGGACATGGTGGCCTGGCCGATCGGCAGTGCGGTTGGCAACGTACGCAACAATTATCCGGGACTTCTCGACGAAGTTTGACCGAGGCCGCGCAGCAGGCGTTCGAATGTCTCCAGGAATTGTTCCTTGCTGACGTCGAGTTTGCCCTGCGTCAGCGCATAGGCCGACGCATTGAGCGACGCCTGCAGCATGAGAGCGGCGGGGACGGACATGGACTTCGGGAAGAGGCCGCGGCTGGCAAGATAGTCCGTTCCCGGAACAAGCGTACCGCTGCCGAGTTCGAATTCCAGCTGGTGCCAGCGCGCAGGACCAAGGACCGACGGCCCATCCACGAGGACGATCCTCTGGTACTCGGGCCGTGACGCCCAATCGAGGTAAACACGGCTGCCGGCGAGAAAAGCGGCGAAAGGGTCGTTACGGTCGATCGCGGCCCGGCCGGCGGCGCGGGCCTCGACGTCCATCTCCATCTGCAGGTCTCGCCAGATCTGGAGGAACAACTCCTCCTTGTTTTCGAAGTGGTGGAACAGCGCCCCTTTGGTCACGCCTGCCGCCTCGGCAATGGCGGCAACGCTGGCGGCCGCATAGCCCTGAGAGGCAAACAGCTGCCGGGCCGCGCGAAGTACGGCTTCCCGGGTTTCAGCGGCCTGCTCTTGGGTGCGTTTTGCCATGTATTTGCCTGTTGAGAGGCTATAATACCGATGGTATGTAAAAACTGGAACTGCTTCTTTTGAGGCAGCGACAGAACTCACTCTCACTTAAAGGCCAGCAGGCTGGGTGGGGCCCGTTCGCGGGACCAGACTGCTCTCCGAACCGCGCGAACTTCTTCAGGGGAGGGTTTGCGCGGTTCTTTTTTTGCCGAGCCGAGCCTCTCTCAGGGCTTTCAGGTCCGCAGCGAGGTGGTCTTCGAAGTAACGGTCGCAGCCGAGGCAGGCATTGGCTACCTCCCGCCCCTTCCCGTCCAACGCCACCGAGCGCGCCCGGAAGTCTTCCCGGCTCCAGCCGGCCTCGATCCCCATACCTTCAGGATCGCCTTCATTCAGGGCACGTATGGCCGGCAGGGTTGCGACGCTGGCGAGGATGTCTTCCAGCCGCTCTTCAGCGAGCGAGCCGAGCGGGGCCTTGGTCTTCAGGCAGCAGGGATAGATCGATCCGTCCGGTTCGATGGCGATTTCGCTTCCGGCGGCATGCATCTTCAGGAAATTCTTGGCACCCGACCATCTGGCGCAAAAATTCGTCTCGTAGCCGGCATTCGACAGACCATTTGCCCAGGCCCGCCCGCGCGGCCAGAGTTCGCCAATCCAGAGTTCGGGCTGGGCGCCGAAGAACAGGAAGGTCGGTTCGCCTCCACGCGGCCGGGCGGCGGGATCGGGCGCACGCAGCTTCTCGCTCTTCGCACCCCCGAGCGAGACCTCTCGGACGCCCTTCTCCGCCATCATGGCGCGGATCTTCTCCATGAAGCGGAACTTGCGCTCGCCTCTCATGCCAACGTGGTAGTCGTCGATCGAGGCAATCGCGATGGTGGTGACACCGCGTGCCAGCATGGCATCGACATGTTCGGGCTCAAGGACATCCCCGGTTGTCTGCACCGACAGGCGCGGGGGCGCGGATGGCCATCGCCGGCGGATGGCCTCGAGCGCTGGGTAGAACAGTTCCTCCCGCACACCGTCGATGAGAAGTTCGCCGCCCGCCATGACAATCAGGGTCGGCTGGCGGACACCGGCCGCATCCGCCCAGGTCATATCGTCGGGCAGGTTTGCCAGGATTGCCTCGTAAGTGCGCTGGCCCTCGGAGACTACATCCTTGAGGGCGCCGCGGACATAGGGGCGGAAGCGGTCATCATAGCAGTGGACGCATTTGCGGTGGCAGGCCCAGGTGAGCACCCAGTAGAGCGATTGCATGGCCTTCCTCCGGGTCCGACACACCTGATTGTCGAAAAAAATCAGCACAAGCATGAAACTTATCCGGTTTCCATGCGTTTTGGCGGGTTGACGGAGTTTTGATGACGGCCCGCTTTTCGATCCTCAATGTACTCCTGATACTCAGCCTGCTGGCGCTCGTGGCCTGTGTGGTCACGATCATGCTGGCGGCGCGCGCGGAGCTCAGGTTCCGCGAACAGGAGCGGCTATCGGCACAGATCATCGAGGCACTGGACAATGTGATTGTGTCCAGCCTCGAGGCGGAATCCGGCCAGCGCGGCTACCTGCTGACCGGCGACAAGGGGTACTTCGCGCCCTACGAGACGGCGATCGGAAAGTTCCGCGCGTCGCTGCAACCCGTCGCACAACTTCTCGAGGGCCGCATGGAGGCGCCCCAGACAGCAGCGCTGGCTGACCTGCAGAAATGGGCGGGCGTGAAAGTCGTCGAGCTTTCATCGACCACTGAGCTATTCCGTGAGGGTAATGTCTCCAGCGCCATGAAGCTGGTCCGCACCGATACCGGCGTCACGGCAATGGACCAGATTCGCTACAGTACCGGCTTGCTGATCGATGCCGAGCGCAGGCTGATCGCGGTCGCCCAAAGCGAGGCGCGCCGGTCGCGGCTGGTTGTGCTGGCCTGCGTCATCACCTTGGCCTTCCTCTCCCTGTTCGGCTTTGCCCTGGCCCTGCGCAACCTCCAGCGCAGCCAGAAGCTCGGCATTGTGGAACAGCATGCCCGCCAGCTTGCCAATGAACGCGAACGCACAGATCTGCTGGCCCGCGAACTCAACCACCGCGTGAAGAACCTTTTTGCCATCGTCCAGTCGATCATCAGTTCGACAGCGCGGCAGGAAACTGATGCCCGGGTCGCGGCGACGAAGATCCGCGAGCGCGTCTATGCCCTTTCCCGCGCCCATTCCCTGACGTCGTCCATCGACATGCAGCAACAGACCACCCTGGAAGCGCTGGTGAATGCCATCGTGGCTTCGCAGGTGAGCGAGCATTGCGACCTGAAGACCGATGGTCCGCCGGTGACCGTGATGGCGCAGCATGTGACGCCACTGGGCATGATCCTGCACGAGCTGACGACAAATGCGGTGAAATACGGGGCCGGCGCCTGCGATGGCGGCCGGATCGAAGTGACGTGGACGATTCAGCCGGAGGAAGCTGGCAAGGAGCTGAAAATCAACTGGAAAGAAATCTGTGCGCCTGATGCGAATCTCGGTTCACCGGGGCCAGACGGTTTCGGAAGCCGCATGATGACCATATCCCTGTCTCAATTGGGGGGCTTCAGTGAGAAAATCTGGACGGAGCAGGGTTTGAACATGAACATCCAGCTGCCACTAGATGATCACGGTGCAGTGAAAGATCGGAACAAATAAGGCAGCCAGTAGTTACCCGAGCATGCTTACCGAGAAGAAGATCCTGATTGTCGAAGACGAGGCCATGATTGCCTTCGATCTTGAGGACGTGGTCATGAGCCGCGGCGCAAAGGCGGCCGTTTGCCTTGATCTGGAAACGGCGCTGAAAAAGGCTGAAGCGGACCAGTTCGATGCCGCCATCCTCGACTACAATCTCGGGGGGCGAACGGTACTGCCAGTGGCTGACACCCTTCAACGCAAAGGCATACCGTTCGTCTTCAACACGGCGATGGCCGACTTCGAAAATCTGTCGGCGCGGTACAACGGCGCCCTAGTCTGCCGCAAACCGGCGAACGAGTCCGAGTTGGTCGAGTTGCTCGTAAAGCTGACGTCGGGCGACGCCGGCAGTTCAGGGGTCGATTCCTCCGGCGCGTGAGCCCTCCGCCGTTTCCCAACCCCTGTTGCAGCCTGTTCAGGTTCTACGGAATAGACGTCATCTCAAAGGGTGGGGGGCAGCGAATGCCTCCCTTTTCTAGGGGAATGGCCCTTTGGCGGCCCTCGCTCTCACGGCGAGGGCCGTTCTGATTCAGGGTTCAGATTCCCGCGTTTAAGGCAGCGGACCGCAGCGCGCCTCATATTCGGCGATGGCGTCCGGCATCCACTTGCGGAAATTCTCGGCGCGCGTTTCTGAAGCGGGGTGGGTGCTCATCCATTCGGGCGGGCGTTGACTATTACCGATCTCACCCATCCGCTCCCAGAGTTCAGGCGCTTCGCGCGGATCGTAACAGGCGCGCACCAGCAGATCGAGGCCGATCTTGTCGGCCTGGGTTTCGTGGTCGCGCGAGAACGCCAGAAAGCCGCCCTGCGCCGCGACACCGAATGCCTGCATGACCATCTGCTGCTGGCCCGCGCTCATGTCGCCCATGCCGACGGCGACAGCCATCTGGCCGATCTGCAGAAGCTGCTGTGTGCTCATGCGGGCGGCGCCGTGATGGGCAAGCGCGTGGCCGATCTCGTGGCCCATGACGACTGCAAGCTTGTCTACATCATCAAGGTCAGCAAGTGAGACGCGGCCGTCATTGTTGCCGGTGATGTCGAGGATTCCGGTATACACGGCGACATAGCCGCCCGGCAGGCAGAAGGCATTCGGCGTGGCGGAATCGACGACGTAGTAGGTCCATTCAAACTTCTCGACGACGCCTGGCATGTTATAGCCGGCCGCGCGATAATCGTTCTCCAGCTCCAGCGCCGCCTTCTCGAGCCTCGCGCCAATCTCACGCACAGCCTCGGTCACCTCGCGTGCCTCGCCCGTGCAGCTGGCCTGATCGGCGCAGAGCACCGTGTTGCCTTGCTGTTGCTCGCCCTGGAGAATCTGCAGGTAGGACTCAGCGCCCAGCTTCATCTCCTGCTCGAGCGACATCGTGTTCAGCTGCTTCTTGCCGGGCGCGAAGGGCACCTCTTTCTGGTTCGACTGCCAGTAGATGAACAGGCCGGCGAGCGCGATGAGGATGATCGAAAAGCGGCCCCCCAACAGATCCCCGAGACCATTGGCGCGGATCCGGCTGTCGTCACGTTTCATGGGTCAGCTTCCTCGCACTGGCAGGCTACGGACTAAATAGGCGAGCGCTGGCGCGAGGGAAAGCGGCGAAGTCCGGGTTTGCGAACCGGAGGGCGCAACGCTATGTGAGAGAGATGACCCAGACAGCCCCTGCCCCCAAACTCGAAATCCGGATCGTTCCGGTCACACCGCTTCAGCAGAACACGTCGATGATCTGGTCGACGGAGACGATGGAGGGCGTGTTCGTCGATCCGGGCGGCGATATCGACCGGCTGATGGGCGCGGCCGAGCATTTTGGCGTCAAGATCGTCGCCGTATGGCTGACCCATGGCCACCTTGACCATGCCGGCGCAGCTATGGCGGTGAAGGAACGTACCGGGTGTCCCATCATCGGACCGCACAAGGACGACCAGTGGCTGCTGGACGAGATCGAGGCGCAGGGCGCGCGCTACGGCATCACGGACGGCAAGAACGTTACGCCGGACCGGTATCTGGACGACGGCGACGTTCTGGAACTTGCCGGCAATACGTTCGGCGTAGCCCACTGCCCCGGGCACACACCTGGCCATGTGGTGATCTACAGCCAGGAAGGGGCGATGGCCTTTGTCGGAGACGTGCTGTTCCGCGGGTCAGTCGGGCGTACGGATTTTCCGCGCGGCAATCACCAGCAGCTCATCGATTCCATCACCCAGAAGCTCTGGCCGCTGGGCGATCATATGCGCTTCGTGCCGGGGCACGGCCCGATGAGCACGTTCGGCCAGGAGCGGCAGGACAATCCCTTCGTGGCGGACGTGGTGACGGGTTACGCAGGAACGGAACGCGGCGAGGTGGACCTTATTGGCCAGCGCCTGTCGAAACGCTGGACCTGATATTCCTGTAATGCGTTGGAACCGCCGATTGAGGCGGGCGTTGCTCCTTCAGTATCTGAAAAGGAGCTATCGCATGAAATCCTCCCTCAAAATTGCAGCCATAGGCGCGTCTGCGCTGTTCATGGCCGCCTGTACGTCCTCCGGCACGGCTGAGCGGAACGCCCTCGGTGGCGCCGCCCTTGGCGCTGTCGCTGGCGCGGCCATCGGCAACAACGTCGGTGACGGCGATGCAAAACGCGGCGCAGCCATTGGTGCAGCCGTTGGCGCCGTCGGCGGCGCCGTGAAAGGTTGCTCGGAAGCTGGTGACTGCGGCGGCAACTCAGCCAATCGCGACTCCGACCGTGACGGCTACGCCGACAATGTTGATCGCTACCCGAGCGATCCGTATCGCTGGTAACTGCGGCCGGTCGCCAAAAATGAAGCCCCGCTGGTTCATCCGACCTGCGGGGCTTTTTTGTGCAGACAGCTGGACCTACTGATCCGCCGGTGCCGTTGGCGGCTTCGGCGTCAGCAGGGAGATCAAGATGTTGTAGAGCCAGTCCGGCAGTTCCTTGCCCGCTTCCATCCTGGGTGAAACAATCGTGCGCTCATGGAAGGCAGTGACGGCGTCCCGGAGCATTGCACTGGCCTCTTCCTGCACTCCTGCTGCGCCGCCTTCCTTGTTGAGCTCAAGGATATAGCCCGTGAGCCTGTTGCGCGCCCTGGCAACATCTTCAACAGATGCGCTCGTTTCCCCCGCTGCCAGTGGCGTCCAGTAATCGTCGAGTGAAAAAACGATGGAACGGATGGCCTCTTCACTGCCCAGATACTCCGGTTTGAACCACAGCGAACGGTCGATCAGTCCCTCGCCGGGCCCATCGTGCACACCATACTTCCGCACGAGGCTCTTGAGCTTGTTGACGTCAGCCTCGTCGAAATAGAACGAATGATATGCATCTCCGCCGAGATAGTCGTTTGCGTTCTTTTCGGCGGCCAAGAGCATCCTGCGCACCTCTGGAGGATCGGTGAAAACACCTGTGTCCACGAGCCGGAGATAGGCCTTGGCGAGCTGTGCCAGCGGGAGTTTTTCACCGCGGACCGGAGCGCTCCGGCAAGCCTCTGCAGCCGCTTCCAGGAAGGGGAGCAGAACCCTGCTGCTGGCGTCCTTGATCTTGTAGGAAATGTTCTGGCTATCGCTAGAGACCCACCCCTTGCACTCTAAAGGCGCCGTGCCGGACAGATAAGGGTGTACGGTTCCCGCGATTGCCAGCGTCACCAACTCATCGATTATCGCGCCGCGGCTGTCTGAGGCGAATGAGAAGGTCAGGTTGTTATAATAATTGTAGCTGGTGGCGACGTTGTAGCGTTCCTTGCGCGTGTCTTCGGGGCCCGCGTAAAACACGTTGGAGCGCTGAAACGCCCGCGCCAGATAATTGACTGCATCCTGCGTGGGCACGCCCTTGTTTGCGTTGCGGAGGCCCCTGTAGGTCATCAGGTCCAACTCGCCGCCCAGCGCATTGATCCATGCGCTATTGGGGCAGTCGTTTACATAGCTGTCCATCTGCGGGACGTAGGCGGCCAGGGTCGTGCCATCATTAATAACGCCCTGGACAGACTCCAGTGCCGCTGCCAGCTTTCCTGTTTCGCAACTGGCGTCATCTGCATTTGCCTGGAGGGCCGCGCCCGCGAGCATGGCGGCCGCGCACAAGGTGGACCTCAAAACAGGCTGCATCGGCTTTTCTCCTGAACCGGGAGGCAGCTTTGCTGGATTCAGCAACTCGCGGCTACCCCCGATCAGGTCCGGGGACTATTTCACTTCCGACACCACGATGAATTGCGGCGCTTCGGCAAAACCCATGAAGCCGCCCATGACGGTCTGGACGGTTTCACCGCCCATGTCCTCGGCGACGAAGCCGTCGAGGTCCGGGATGGCGAACGCTTCGATATAGGCGACACCCGGCTTGCCCTCGCCCATCAACAGACGCTCGGCGCGGTAGGTCCGGAACTCCTGCACGCGGGCCAGCGAGCGCATCGCGGGCTGGTCCGTCGTCCGCACCCATTCCTCGAACTGTTCCGGCGTAACACCTTCCTTCAGCGTGTACAGAATGAACAGGTTCGGTGTGGAAGTGACGCGCACCTCCTTCACGACTTCGACAACAGTCGCTTCCGCGGCGGCAGCCTGCGCAGGCAGCTCAGTCTCTCCGCCGATGGATACGCACGCAGGCAGGGAAAGGGCAACGAAGGTGGCGAGTGAGGCAGCTACAAAACGGCGCATGATGAGAAACCTTGTGCTAAGGATGCGAATGCGCGCTATCCGCAGCAGGATTCGCAGACGCATTCCATGCGTTTCACAACACCGCAGTGCTTGCCCGCCGCCCCGACTCCCCGCTATAGGGCAGCCGTTTGCCCGCCGACCCAGGAGAGTCCCCCATGCCGAAGCGCACAGATATCTCCTCGATCCTGATCATCGGTGCAGGCCCCATCATCATCGGTCAGGCCTGCGAGTTCGACTATTCCGGCGTCCAGGCGGTCAAGGCACTGAAGGCCGAGGGCTACCGGGTCATCCTGGTGAACTCGAACCCGGCGACGATTATGACCGATCCCGACCTGGCAGACGCGACCTACATCGAGCCGATCCTGCCGGAGATCGTCGAAAAAATCATTGCCATCGAGAAGCCCGACGCGCTGCTGCCGACGATGGGCGGACAGACCGCGCTGAACTGCGCGCTCGATCTGCACTATGCGGGCGTGCTCGAGAAACATGGCGTCGAACTGATCGGCGCGAAAGCCGAAGCCATCGAGATGGCCGAGGACCGCAAGCTGTTCCGCGAGGCCATGGACCGGATCGGCCTTGAGAACCCGCGGGCGGCGATTATCGCCTCGCCGGAGTTGCCGTCCGAACCCGGCAAGCCGAAACGCTATGACCGTCTCACCGGCCTCAAGCTCGCAATGGATGCATTGCAGACGGTCGGCCTGCCGGCGGTCATCCGGCCAGCCTTCACGCTCGGCGGCACCGGCGGCGGCATCGCCTACAATGTGGAGGAATACGAAGAAATTTGCCGCTCGGGCCTGGCTGCCTCGCCGACCGCGCAGATACTCGTCGATGAAAGTCTCGTCGGCTGGAAAGAATACGAAATGGAAGTTGTCCGCGACAAGGCGGACAACTGCATCATCGTCTGCTCCATCGAGAACATCGACCCGATGGGTGTGCACACGGGCGACTCTATTACGGTCGCGCCCGCGCTTACGCTGACGGACAAGGAATATCAGGTGATGCGCAACGCCTCGATCGCGGTGCTGCGCGAAATCGGCGTTGAAACCGGTGGCTCGAACGTGCAGTTCGCCGTGAACCCGAAGGACGGACGCCTTGTCGTCATCGAGATGAACCCGCGCGTCTCGCGCTCCTCGGCCCTGGCCTCAAAGGCGACAGGCTTCCCGATTGCCAAGGTCGCTGCGAAACTCGCCGTCGGCTACACGCTGGACGAACTGCTCAACGACATCACGGGCGTCACCCCCGCTTCGTTCGAGCCGACCATCGACTATGTCGTCACCAAGATCCCGCGCTTTGCCTTTGAAAAATACAAAGGCGCCGAGCCCGTGCTGACGACGGCGATGAAATCCGTCGGCGAGGCCATGGCGATCGGCCGCAGTTTCCAGGAAAGCCTCCAGAAGGCGCTCTGCTCGCTGGAAACGGGACTTTCCGGTCTCAACGAAATGAGTTTCGAGAGCGAGCCAGCGCTGCGCCAGGCATTGGGCATTCAGTCCCCGGATCGTCTGCGCGTGATCGCAGAAGCTTTCCGCATGGGCCTTTCTGTCGAAGACGTGCAGAACGCCACCTCGTTCGATCCCTGGTTCCTTCGCCAGATCGAGGACCTTGTGACGACCGAAGCACGGATCAAGGCCGAGGGCCTGCCACGCTCCGCCAGTGAACTCATCGAGCTGAAATCCAAAGGATTCTCCGACAAACGTCTTGGCGAACTCGTCGGCCAGGCCGAAGGCTGGGTGCGGGGTCTGCGCCATTCGATGAATGTGCGCCCGGTCTATAAACGGATTGATACGTGTGCGGCCGAATTCGCCGCCAAGACACCCTACCTCTATTCGACCTACGAGCATGCCGCATTCGGCCAAGCTGTGCCGGATTGTGAAGCCCTGCCCTCATCCCGCAAGAAGGCCATGATCCTCGGCGGCGGGCCGAACCGGATCGGCCAGGGGATCGAGTTTGACTATTGCTGCTGCCACGCTGCCTTTGCCATGTCTGACCTCGGCATCGAGTCGATCATGGTCAACTGCAACCCGGAAACGGTGTCCACG
>CAZXQD010000017.1:0-45202 GCA_964643405.1 uncultured Hyphomonas sp.
CTCGCAGCGCGGGAGGGACGCGATGGGTGAGCCGGACGATCCGTATGACTACCTCGATGACGAGGACGATGAGCCTGAAGAAGAAGGCTTTCAATGCGCTGCCTATTGGGTTGGCGATGAAAAGACTGGCGGTTGGTATTGCCCGATTGCTGGAACCGAAGACTGCGACTGGGACTGCCCAGATCATTTAGGACGATAACCATGATCCCCGACACAACACTTGCAGAGATCGAAGCTGCGGCAAGGGCGGCGACGGAGGGGCCGTGGGAGGTTGACCCAGACCTGCGCGAAGGCTTCGAGTGGAACAATCACATCATCGGCCCGGACGGCAATCGCATTTGCTTCATGGCTCACAATCCGAATGACAACTCTCGGCTTGAGGCTGCTGCCCGCCTCATCACCCTCGCCTGCAACAACGCAGCCGCGATGGCTGCTGAGATACGGGCGCTGAGGGAGGCGTTGGAAAAGCTCACAGACTGCCAGCCCGTCCCGAAGGTATACAAGTACACCGGCACAGCGGAAGTCGATGTCGAAAGCATGTTCGACGTTGGCCATCGCCACAAGAGCGGAGAGCAGCCGCGCGACTACTTAATGTCGTGGCTCTCCATGTTTCGCCCGTTCGCCTACGCAACCAAGGACGATAGCTGGGGCGAGCTTGAGAAACTGATCAGTATCGTGATGAATAACTATGTGCAAATTTTGGTAAGGGCTGAGGCCGCCCGCGCCACACAGAAAGGAACATCTGATGTCTGACGTTTTGAGAGCGCTAGCAGACCGACTGGAAGCGCACACAGAGCAGATGGCCAACACAAGCTGGGGTCTGACCATGCAGGAATGGAACGTCATATCCAACGACATCCTGCTCGCCTCCCGCACCCTACGCGCCGCGCTCGCTCCGGTGACGGACGAGGAAGTGGCTGTGGTCAAGGCTGAAAGAGATAGGGCGCAGCGCGCTTGTGAACAGATGGGCGAACGGATCACGTCGCTGGAGGCGGAGTTGGGGCGGTTGCGATCCGAGCATGACGAATTAGAGGCGGTCTTCGCAGCGCGATGGTCTGCGGACATGCGTGCCATAAAGCGCTGGCAAGAGGAGACAGGAAAAGACAATACGTGGCCAGACAGAACAAACATGGTTGGTTGGCTGTTTGATCGCGTGGAACAATTGGAAACAGCCCTAAAGCCATTCGCAGCATTTGCGCCGCAAGCAGAGCAGTTTGTTTCCGACGCCGCCAAGTCTGACGGATCACCTGTGATGCCCACAAAGCATTTTCGACTTAGTGATTTTGAACGCGCCCGCGCCGCTCTGGAGCCGAAGCCATGACCCTGGACCCGATCAAGTTCCGCGAGCTGGTGGAGGCGCGAGATGGATTGAGCGATTTGAAAGCTGCTCTCGAAGCGCGCTGCAAAACGCACGGCGAGGCCAAACGGTTTGCAGAAGAATGCGGCGTCAGCGAATCGTTTATCTCAGCAGTTCGGCGCGGCAAGAAAGAGCCATCAACGACGATCATTCGTGCACTGGGTTTTCGCCGCGTTGTTTCATACCGCCCCCTTCCCCCACCCCCGGAGAACGCGCAATGACACGAGAGACGCTGATAGAGGTGATGGCGCGGGCGATCAACGTTTCGGCAGGAGACAACAGCCACTGGAAGTTTTGGGAAGACGAAGCTCGCGCCGCCCTCCTCGCCCTCGAAGCGGCAGGGGTGCGGATGGTGCCGGTGGAGGCCAGCACAGAGATGGAGGACGCCGGGACCAAGGTTATCATGAAAGCGTGGGGCGATGGCAATCGGGTGTACGCGACTGACGTGTACGAACTGATGCTCGCCGCCAGCCCCTACGCCACACAGAAGGACACTACACATGAAAGCGATTGAAGCTGCGCGCCGCGCAATTGAGGCGCATCCCGCATATGATTGCGGTTCGACTGGCGATCAGGAAATGGCTGAAGCCGCCATCCGCGCCTACCTTACCGCGCTCTCCGAGGATGACGCGGAGTGCGAGCGGATCGGATTTGAGATCAGTCTGCACGCGCACATCATTGCAGAAGGCGGCGAAGATGACGGCATTGCAAATCCGGCTGAGGTTGGCCGCGCCGCTATCCGCGCTATGGGAGGGGAGTGATGTGGCCCTTTAAGAAACGTCCGGCCGAGCCGTTGCCAAACATTATTGTGGCTGCGATTGAAGCGCTTGAAAAAGGCGAATGTACCAGTTTCAACGGTCTTTTTCTTACGCTTGATCACAGCGGTATTGAGTTTCGGTTTCAGTTTTCCGTCAGCGGGAATGGAGAAATCGCAAACGCATGGACTGACGATATTCAGTGGCCGATGCACCTGTCTTACCATCGTGAAATTCGCGCTTCGGCAAATGCTAGAGCCGATCGTGAGCGGCAGAACAAATACCTAAAGCAAATGCAGCAGCTTGACGAAATCGGCCAGCGCGTCTTGCCCGCCCGCCCCACCCCACCGGATTCACAAGGATACCGTGATCCCGGTCACGCCTGCCCTGCGCGCCCTGCTCGCAGAGATACCGCGCAAGTCGCCTGTGATCCTCACCAGCTCGGCCGGGCGCCCGTGGACCTCGACAGGGCTTGACACAGCGTTCGGGCGTGCAAGAGAGCGCGCCGGAATCGCAGACCTGCGCTGGCACGACCTGCGCGGCACAGCGGTAACGCGTCTCGCGGCGACCCGCCTGACGCTTCGCGACATTGCCAGGATCATCGGCTGGTCAGAGGCGCGCGTTGAGGGAATTATGGCTCGCTATGTGAGCGCCGACGCGCTGGCGGCCGAGATGCTGACGAGAATGTCTAAAGGAGAAGCCAATGAAAATTGAACTGCGCGGAGTTCATGCGGGCAAGGAAATCATCTTTGATGATGACATGGCTGAGGTAGCGCTGACATTCACGTGGGTTGGTCATTCGGCCCCGAAATCGCGCACAACCTACGCTAGGTCGCGCTCTTTTGGGGATCTCGTTTACGCTCATCATCTTGTCATCGGTAAGCCGCCAGCGGGGTTTGTGACCGACCATATAAACGGCAACGGGCTTGACAATCGGCGCGCAAATCTTCGGCACGTGTCTCAATCAGAAAATATGAAGGCGGCATTTCAGCGTCTTGGGGACGACTACGACAACCAAACTCGCGGCGGCCTGCGAACGACCATCAAGTATCTGGCTGACGGCACTCCGAAGACATATTTTTACGACCGCAAAACTGGCAAAGCGGTCGCCCCGCAAGACGCCTTACAGCGCTTCGGTGACGCGATTCCAGACAAGACTTTGGCCGGGATAAGAACGGCGGCGGAACCAGATTTAAAAACCGGCGACAAACCGCACTAGGCGAAATCGCTGAACCTGTGGTGTGCCCAGCAGGATTCGAACCTGCGACCTACTGATTAAAAGTCGCGTGCTTTGTGAGGCGGGGCAAGGCGTTGGCGGACAAACCGGGCGCGAATCAGGGGCGGTTTACAAACTAGCCTTACTCAGCTTCTCCATTAGCGCCGCCAGCAGATAGGCCGACCGCGACTGCCTGCCCCTCGCCTTGTCGAGCCTGGCCATGTCCTCGTCATCGAGCCGGATGTTGACCGGCTTCTTTGCCCGTTTCGGCGCGTAGCGTTTCTCGGCCTCGATGTTTGCCGCGGTGCGTTTTCTCTGTGCCATGCACATTGGCTATCCCATGCGTAACACTTCGTCAACACGTATGGGCTATCCCATGCACACCAACACAGGAGCCCCCCCATGTTCGACCTCACCGCCAGCCTTGAAGCCCGCCGCCGCGCCCGCCTTTGGGCGGCCATCAAAGAAGCCGCCGCCCTCATTCAGTCCTGCCCCGATCCTCAGCGCCAGTGGCGCGCAATGGCCGAACTCCGCAAGTTGCAGGCCATGCTGAAAAATCCGAAGCTGTAGGGCTTGACGTATGGGCTATCCCATGCCATAATGGAGATTAGTCAGGTAGTTGGGCGGCCGGCAGGCCCTGAGCGAACAGCCCCACTTTCGATGTTTGACAATTGGGAGACGATCGAGGCCGGACGGCTCACCTACGGGTGGCCCATCCCGCCCCGATGGGGCGCCGGGGGTTAGAGCCCCGGACACCGTGCCACCGGCACATGCTTTGGAGAGCATCCATGTCCACCCATAAAAACTCCACCACGCTACTGCAAGACTTTGCGGGCCGACGCGTCACGGCGACAGCGATCTTTTTCGCTGCCTTCGGATCGGCGGCCCTGAACATCTGGGGTGCAACCCAGATTTTCCCCAACCCTTGGACGGCCGCCGCATTCGCCACGGTCGTCACTGCCGGTGAAGTGATCGCATTCCTCGCGCTGCGCCATATCATGGCCGACCGGGCGAACAATCACTTCTGGAAGTCCCGCCTCGGCGCGCTGATCCTCATCCTGGCAATCGCAGGGTGCGTTATCAGCGGTCACCGGGCATTCCACACCCTCTCGCTGGAAGCCGAAGCCAATCACGGCTCGCTCGTGATTCGCGCCGAAGCTGCCCAGCGCGAGGCCGACAAGTACCTTGAGATCCTGCTTCAGGACGACAAGGATGTGAACCGAACGATGTGGGAGCGCCGGCAGGACACTGCTGACGCTGCCAAGCTCGCGGTTCTGAAGGCAGAGCCTCTCCCGGCTGGCCTCGTCTATGTCTTTCTCGCCCTCTTTGAGGTCGTGAAGATCGGCGGGCTCTGGGCACTGGCAACGCCGACGACGATGGGCCTGACAAAGGCTCAGCGCCGCGCTCAGGAACGGCAGCGGAAGATCAAGGAAGCAAAGTCTCAGGCCGAGTTCGAGCGCAAGCTCAGAGAGGCCGAAGGCGACGAGAGCGACAGCAACGTCCTGCCGCTTCGCGCCAAGAGTTAACGCGTGGAACCTGGCCCCCGGCGCTTCGGCGTTCGGGGGCTTTTTTTTGGCTTTCAGTACGACGTCCGGTCATACCCCGCATGCCCGGTCATCACCCCATTCGCGTCGAAATACATGGACACCTCGGTCACCCGAAGACCGGTCGACTGATGCCGGTTCTGAATCCAGGTATACTTGCGGCCGGTCTTGAAACTGTAGGCCCCGAGCTGGCGCATCACCTCCTCTAGCGTGGCGCCGGGCTTGATCGCCTTGACCCGTTCGTAGGAGTAGGAGTCGGCGTAGAGCGCGCCGTTTGAGGCGCAGGCGGGCAGCATCAGGAGGGCGACAGCGGCGAGGATCGATCTCATGGCGGCGGACGATGCCGCAATCCGCCCCGCGTGTCTACTTCCTCGGCTTGATACCCGCGGCCCGCAGGGCAGCCGAGGCGGCCGCCTGACGCTCTACGGCATCGACAGCGGCCTGAAACCTGTCCGCCCCGAGCTTCTCGTGCAGCTGCCCGAGCTGCTCGACCTCGGCCACGTAGATCTTGCCTTGGACGTCCTTCGCCCGCGTCTCGACGAACGGGGTGACCATCTGCAGGGTCTTCAGCAGGATCGGCACCGAGACGGCGAACATGATGGCCGTCCCGGTATCGACCCCGGTCCCGGCAAGGGCCTGCGCCTGGGCGAGAATGTCCTGCGCCCACGGTAGGGTCGAGACGTCAACCTCGTTTTCCATCGCGGTCCCAATCAACAATCGTCGGCATGCAGAGCGCCAGCACGGCAATGAACAGCGTGGGCCAGCCGGTCTGGGCTTCGCCCGTCCAGCGTAGCGGCGAGAAGGCGTGCGTCGTCAGCCCTACGGCGACGAACTGGATGGCAAGATATGGCCCGCCGATCCATGCGAAGGCCTTGGTAGCCCATCCTGCGGCCGGCGAGCGCGCGGCGAACATGAGGGCGATGACCGCAGCAGCGATCAGGGTCAGCAAGATGAGTGTGTCCATGATATCGGTCTCCTTGGGTTAGCCCAGCCCCTTCTTCTTGCGTTCGGCGCGCGTTTCGAGATGCTCGAAAATCGCCTCGCAACCGAAGCATGTGCCGATGAGGATGCCAATCGTCAGTACCAGCATCATGATGACCATGAAGGCGTTGCCGGACGCCTGCGGGGCAGCCTCGCCACCCTGCGTGGCCTCGGAGAAGGTCTCGCTGGCTACGTCCCAGAATTCGGCGCTCTCGGCCTCAGGGGCGGCCTCAAGGGCGCGGCGGGCAAGGTCGAGCGACTCGACGGCCTTGGCGTGGCTGATCAACGCCGCCTCGCCCTGTGCGATGGAGGACAGGATACCGTCCGGGCCATTGACCGCGTTGCAGAGCTGGCGCTGGCGGGGCTTGAGGTCAGCCGCGCAGGCCGCGCCGGGGTAGTCGTCACCGGCGTCGGCAGGCGGGGCGGCGTCGAGGTTCGGCATGCCCCAGCCCTTCGCCTCGGCGAGCATGGCCTCGTGCGCCCGCTTGTCCGAGTCGACCATGGTCTGCATCTGCAGCACGTCGAAGCCATCCACGCGGGCCTTCTGCGTTCGGTAATCAGCAAGAAGAACAGCGCGGTCAGCGGATTGCGCCTTGCTCACCGACTGGTTCGCGGTGGCGTTGTCGACGAGGTTCGCAAACGTGCCGGCGGCGGACAGGAGCCCGAACACCAGCGCGGCGATCCCCGGGAAGAACACCTTGCGCGAGATCACCGCGTTGTCGCGGATCGTCTCCATCGTGACCCGGAAGAACGCGATACAGCCCACCGTGCAGCCGAAGCCCGCCAAGTAAGCGATCCACGGGGCCGCGATGCCCTTGCCGAGCATGATGAACCCCTGCCCGGCATTGTTGCCCTCCCACCAGACGAGCGCGGCGAGGCCGCCGAGCGCCAGGAGGAGGAAGAACGTCGCCAGCGTCTTGTAAGCTGGCGGCAGCGTCTTGATGTGACGCTCGATCTTCTGCGCGATCGTCTCCGGCACGCGGGACGACATTGCGAGTCGCGTGGCCTTGTCGAGTTCCATGGTCATGATGTGGGGCCTTCTGCGCGGGCGGTGCGTTCAGCAGCGAGCCAGTCCTTCACCGCCTGAAGGCAAGCCGATTGTTCGGCGATCTCGCCCGTGCCGTCAGCAAGGGCCTCGATCCATTTGGAGTCGGTGGAGTAGAGGAACGGCGTCAGCGCCGCGACACACGCAGGCGGTTCAGCCGCGAAGCTCCGGTCGATCTGCACCACCGGAGGCGGACAGGCCGCGGTGACGTCACGGACGACCACCTGCTTCGGCGGCGAGGGCGTCGTTGAGCATCCCCACAAGATCAGCACCGATGCGCTCATTAGCGCACCCTTGAAAAGCCCCGGCATCTATCTGTCTCCTCAGTTCGTCCAGAGTGGCAAAAGCAGCGTCGAGCCGCTTCTGTGTTCGTTTGTCGCGGGCAATCGCCTCGCGCTGAGCGACCTCTCGGGCCGCCTTGTCTTCCTTCAGCACGCGGACGGTCTCGACCGCCTGCTCCGCGACTGCCGTGTTCGTCTTGGCGACCTCAGCCTCGCACTTCTCGAATTGCACCTCCTTGACCACGACCTCCTTGGCCGCGATGGTCGTAGCGGCCATGGCGAGTTCAGCGCCGGCGCGCTTGCCGTTCGCGTTGCCCATCGTGTAACCGGCGGCGAGGCCGAACAGGGTGCCAGCGACACCCAGACCGGCGATGACTTTTGTGGCGATCATGCGAGGCGTCTCCGTTCGTCGGCCTGATAATGTGCGAGCTTGCGGGCATAGGCGCCGTTATGGCCGCCGCCGTTGTAGAGGCGCTCGAAGGTTTGCCAGTCGCCCTTGATCAGCGGCTGGAGGCATCCGGCCCACTTGCAGAAGCGCAGGAAGCACTCCCACTGGCCATCGTAGCCCTCGTACATGACCTCGATCATGTGCATCGGATCGCGGAAGCCGAGCTTCGTGGCGTTGACCCCGAGGATCTGCCACATGCCGTAAGAGCAGGCCGATGTGCCCGCGTAGAAGTCGAGCTCGGCCGCCTCAGCCAGCAGCATCCAGCGCTCCGTCTGGGTCATGCCCATCGGGTGCTTGCGGCGCTCGGAGGGCGGGACGGACGAGTAGGCCACGAACTTCGGTGAGGCGAGGTGTGGGTGGGATTTGAGATAGGCGTGCTTCGGCTTGGTGTTGCGGCTGAACACATGCGGCTCGTATGCGATCACGAGCCGCCCATCCGAATTGAACGCACTGCCGCCGCTCTCGACGGCGAGGACAGCCAGCAGGTTCTCGGGCGGGCAGCCGAGCGCCCGCGCCGCGTTGATCCAGTCCTGCTCGTTCGGCGCGGCCTTGTCCGGCTGGCGCAAGTTGACGAGGCGGGCGACCTGCGCGGCGCGAGCGGCTCGGTCAAGTTTCTGGCGCGCGAAGCGTTCAAGTTCAAGCACTACTCGGTCACCTCCGGCGGCTGAAGCTGCGAGGCCCGTGTCGCGAGGATCGTTGCGGCCTCGCCTGCAAGCCCAAACCAGCCGTTAGAGCTGATCAGGTATGCCGCGCCGAGCAGCAGCGAGAGACCGGCCTGTGTGAGTTCCGGGGCAGATTTGAGAGCGTTGAACGTGTTCACGGCTTGCACGACCGGCGAGCCTTGGGCCTGCGCGGTGTAGATCGCGTCTGCGTGATCCTCGCCGGGCTGATAGGCAAACAGCGCGTCTCGGAACGCGGGGATTGTAGTCGGGTAGCTCATAGGTCTCTCCTCAGTGATCCGGCGTGCAGGCGTCCCGCCGCAGCCGGGCATATTTCCGGCAGGTTGATCGCCACTCCCGCCCGTGCATTTCGATGCCGTGGCCATGGTCGCGCCATGCTTTCAGGTGTGCGGCTTCGTGTTCCAGCATCTGCTCGATGCGCTCGTGATCCATCGCGCCTTCGGTCAGTACGATGACCTCTCGCCCACTATCGTAGACCACCGAGCGTGCCCATTCGTGCCGGGTCAGTCCGCCGGAGAAGTCCCGTGCACCGACGATTTCAGGCGTCGGCTCTAGGCCAAAGCGGTCGAAAACAGACCGTGCAAGGTCAGGCGCGGGAGCTGCGCCGAGGAACGTGCCCGCGAGTGCGAGCGGTATGAGGGCGCGCAATCAGGGAACGAACGTCACTTCGGTGAACGTCAGCGGGCCGATCAGGATCGTTGTCGTTCGCCCGTTGCCAAAGTCCACAATGCGAAGGCTGACATTGCCCACGATCTGCTCTGCAACCCCGACTGTCGCGGTGAACGTTGGCGCTGTGTCCGTTCCGCCGACCGTTATACCCGCGTCCGGCGTGTACTGATAATCCAGCGTGCCGACGCCGCCTGATACCGTGACGGTAAAACCTGAGAGCGTGATGCTGCCTGCACCGAGACGGTCGCCGGATGCCGAGACGGGGCTGATGCTGGCTTGCAAGCCGCCTCCGAGCTGCGCCACGTCTACCCAGCCCGATGACGGTACATCAAGCTGCAAGGTCAGCGTCGTGGTGTTGGCGTACCAGTTCCAGCTTCCGGTCGATGTTGGCCGGGCACCGGTCGTGCCGCGTCCGGCGTTTGCAGTGGCTTGGTTGCCTTGGGAGGTGATGGCGGCGGCGGTGGCCTGCGACGTGATATCGCTGCCACGCTGGCCAGCAAAGCCCGGCGAGTAGGCGCTAAAAACTGTCTGCGATGCACTCACTTGGCCGGCGTAGATGCGACCCCACGTAATTCTGGGGTTTGCCTCTCCCGTGCATCGTCCGACTACGGACGGCCTAATTACAGTGACGTCAGCAGGCACAGTATAGAATGTTCGAAGCAGGGTGAAGTCGGAAGTCTGAATGCCCCCGGCAGCTACCGTTAAGCTGGATGCGATCGTGACAGAAACAGTGACCCCGGGAATATCTTCTTCCTGCCCGTCCGACGAAACTCGCCGCTGAACGACGTTGAAAAAAACTTCCGCAAGACCGATCCCGGCCACCAGCGCCTGAAACTCCAATCTCTGGCCGGGTGTTACGCGCAGAACGTTTGCGTCCGGGCTGGTGATGGTGTTCAGGGAGGTCCCGGCGATCCCAATGATCGTGTGAGCCGCCGGGGTTCCGGCAATGGACTTTTCGAGGGTGCGCAAGGACTGGCTCGAACGGCCTGACGGATTCACTGTCAGTGTCTGTGGCAATCCAGTGCTGTTAGGGCCGCCATTCAACGCGCCGTTCCAGTATCTGATGCCGGCGTAGAAATCTGTGTCGGTCAGAAGGTTCACGCCCACCGGCACCAGCGCATTACTCGCCGCCGCTTCCGACGCTGTGGCGCCCCAGCCTTGGCCAACAATGGCGGCCGCCGTCCCCTCGACCGTGCGCACCTCCGGCTGCGTCATCACGGTCGTGCCGTCTGTGCGGTAGAGGTTCGTGCCTGCCTGCGCGCCGACAGTGGCATTGTCCGCAGGCCGCCCGGTCCCCGTGACACCCGACCACGGCACACTCGAAGCCACCCCGACCGCATAGTCGCCCAGCGTCGTCACTTCAAAATTGGTTGACCACGCCGATGGGATGAACTCGCCAATAAACCGTGCACGGACGAGATATTCGGTGTCGTCGGTGATCCCGTTCGTGAAAACGACCTCCCCAGTCGTAACGTCAACGGTCTGCGACATGGGAACGCCGCCCGCTTCCGGGACGGCCTCGACGACGATTTGCCGGACGCGGAGATCGATCGGCGCGGTCCACTCGACCGCGATGGCGGGCAATTGCGCGGACGTGCCGGACAGGGTGACGCCGGTCACAGTGAGCGCGGGCACCTCCATTGCAAGGAGGGTGTCTTCATTCGAGATCGGGTCCGGCGGCGGATCGACGGCGAGGTTCTCGTCCCACGCGCTGTCGGCGGGATCGACTTCGAAGGCGGTCAGCGTCACCGTCATCGTGCGCGGATCGAGCACCCGGTCGATGACCTCGAATGTCTTGCCCGGCGAGGTCCCGAATATGCCGCCCGCGCGGATGAACCAGTCGCCCTGCTCCAGCTCGATCGTCCGTAGCGCGTAGGTGCCCGATAGTTGGGCCTGCCGCCGCTCACGCAAAGCGAACGCCCGTGCAAGCCGCTGCGCCCGCTCGGGGTCGGTCTCCATCTCCAGGTCGAGGGTCGCCTCTTTCGGGCTGCCCCCGTCCGCTTCGGCCCATGCGGCATCAGCGATCCGCGGATACTCGGCGGCCTGATAAAGCTGCGCCGGGTTCTGGTAAGTGCCGCGCACGACCGACACGAGGTCAGCCCAGCTCCGCTTCGGATTGTACGCCTCGGGCACATTCTCGATCACGTCGCCGTCGTAGATCGTCAGGACGGGAGTCTTCTCCTCGCCGTCGATGATCCCGATACGCCCACCAAAATCGGCCGGGCGCGCGTTCATGGCGCGGCAGAGGTCGCGGATCGTGTCGGCGTAGGTCCGGTCGGCGAACAGGAAGCCGTTGGCCTCGTAGCGCTTCTGCGTTCCGCCCGCCTTCCTGGTGACGTTCTCGTCGCACAGGTTCGCGCGTGCGGCAAACTCCGCGTACGGCACATCCTCCGGGTCGAGCCCTACACCGAATGTCTTGATTGAGCCGGCGTATCTTCCGAGCAAGTAGTGGTCCAAAGCCACAGCCGGGTTGCTGCTAAGCTCCCACGTCGCCGGATCGTTTGCCCTATGGCTTCCCGAGCCGCCGGCGGTCGTATCCTTGCGGCGGTCGTAGAGCTTCGCGCCCTCGATCTCGAAGCTGATCTGCGGCGGGGTGGTCTGGTTGTCCGAGTCCCAGTGCGCCTCGATGATGGCATACGCGCACCCGGCGCCGACATGATTGGACGTCCAGCCCACGCTGCGGCCGATCAGGTAGCTGTCCGCCGTCTGGCCGGGGCGGCCGTCATAATAGGTGATCCATAGCCGGTCGCCGCCGCTCCGGTAGTTTGGAATGACGGTGCGCACCCCGTGGGTGATCGGCGTGGAGTAGACCACCCGCCCGCCGCCATAGACTCGCGTGATCCGGCCCATCGGGCCTTCGCCGAGATACACGATCAGGAATAAGTGAGTGTTCTTGGTCCCGGTGACATACCAGTCTGTCAGCACCCCGCCCGTGATCCGCTTGCCGACCTGGAGGCGGCGGGGCTCAGACGGATTGATCGTCAGATTGATCAGGCCGCCTTGCGGCCTCGGGCGGTTCTGATTGGCGACGACTGCGTTGAGGCCCGCGAGCAGCGCGACTTTCGCTGTGGCGGTGGCGACAGTGACCGCAGCGGTGGCGATCGACGCAGCCAGGGCGGACGATGCGCCGACCGCGGCTGCTGTGGTCCCAACGACTCCGTAGATGAACGCCTGAACGGCGACGACGGCCTGCGGCATCAGTCGCCCACCCGGAAAGCCCGCACGGCCTGCGCCATGGGAACGTGGACCATGCCGCGCTCTGAGGGGGCCACGGCGGTGCGTCCGACACAGACGGCGAGGAAGTCATGCGCGCCGCCGCTGAGAACGATGTCACCCCGCCGGGCCTCCGAGGCTGTGATCTCGGGCAAATGAAGTCCTGCAAGGTCGCCGATGCTGTAGGCCCCGGCCTTGACCATTACGCGGGCGGCGCTGGACGGGCTGTCATAGGTGCCGCGCAGGTCGCCCATGGGGTCATGCCCCGTAATCGCGCGCACGACGTCAGCGGCGAACGTGACGCAATCGTGCTGGCCCCATTGGTGAGGCTTGCCGATGGCTTCGACGGTCAGCGCATAGAGGCGCTGCTCCCAGCCTTTCACCCGCATCAGCCGCCGCGGCCTACGAAGCCGGTCACGATTTCAATCGGAGTGCTGCCGCCGCCACCAGTGCTGCCGCCCGCGTTTCCGTTTGAACCGCCGCCCGGAATGTTGGACCACGCCGTGCCGAACGGCACCTGCTGTGAGGGCTTGAGGGCGACGTTCTGGAAGAACCGGTCCGTCGAGAGCCGGCGGCGCTGGTCTACGTCAGTGCATGTGGTGAGGTTCATGTCGAGCGCTCGGAGTATCCCGGATTCACAATTGAGGGTGACGATCGAAGGCGTGCCTACGCCGTCCGAAGTCGAGAGCGTGTCCATCCAGCCGTTCCATTCGAGGTGCACGCCGATGGCGGTCACGAAGTTGCTGCTCACGTTCATCAGCAGGCCCCGCAGCCGCATCCGGCGCTGGTGCCACGTCCGGTCGAGCAGGCGGCCAATGAAGGAAGTGTCATCGCTTTGCGGCGCCCCGTCGAAGGCGATGGTCAGCGGCTCGGGTGTGAGGTCGGCGCCGATCTTGATCTCGCCCTCAATGCGCCAGCGATCCTGCAGCGCCTCGTAGGTGTCGCCGCCATACGTGATCGGGATCGCCTGATCCCAGCACCGAAGCGTGCCCTCGTCAGTGTAAAGATCAAGCAGCCATGCGATGGCGACCTCGCGGGCCTCCAAGGCTGCTCGGGCATCGGACGTCAGGGGCAGAGGCATCAGGCGCGCTCAACCTGCCGGGCGTTGAACGACACCGCGAAGCGCCGGTCATGCGGTTCGGTGATCTGCGGCTCGCCGTCGAGCTGGAACTCCGCGAGCGCCTGATACACCCGCGCCTGCGGCGAAGCGTTCGCTGCCACAGGCGCGGGGCTCACAGTGAGGGTCTGAGCGCCCGAGGAGATCGCGCCGGCCGAGACCACCTCACCGCAATAGTAGCCGTTCGCGGCTGTGAAATAGGAGAGCATGTCACCGGCAAGCAGCGCGCCCGTCAGGCCAGTGAGGGAGACCGTCGAGGCGGCTGTGTCTACCGCTGACACGCCGAGGCCGGAGTTGGAAACGGCGCCATTAGCGGGGCTTTTGCGCGTCGGCCTATAGGCCGTGAACGTCACACGGCTACCCTGCCGACGTGCGATCCATGCGGACAGGGCGCGCAGGCCCGGCCCGTCGAGGTTCTCGTATCGGAACGAGGCCACCCAATAGGCGCCGCCGTAGACGATGACCTGCCCGGTCTGGCGCGCGAACGGCGCGGACTGGCGCTGCATCAGCCGCCAGGAGCAGTCCTTCAGGCGGTCGGTGAGGAAGATTTCGCCGGCTGACATCAGTATCGCCCCCTGCGGAGACTGTCGGAAACACGGGCGTCAACGATCCGGGGCAACTCCTTCGCCTGCGCGGCCATCATGGCCTGCACGCGGGGGAGCACCTCCTCGGTGATCGAGCCCTGCACCACGAAGGGTGCATTGATCTGGATGGCACGCCCGCCGACGCCGCCCATGGCAGCGCTCGCGGGAAACTCGGACTGCGGCAGGATCACGCCGGGCACGGTCGGCACGAACATCTCCGGCCCTTGCTCGCCGACCATGTAGCGCATGCCGGCGCGGACATTGCCGCCCGCCGCACGGCCGCCGCCGAAGATGGATCCGAGATCAAGCCCGGCGAACCCGCCACTACCAAGGGCCTTGCCGAGGATGCTCACAAGCTCGGAGGCGAGATCGTTGATAGCTTTCGAGAGCGCGTCCGATGTCGACTGGGCGAGGATGCCCCGGAACGCTTCGCCCCAATTCCCGGAGCGGATGCCGTCTTCGAGGCCCTGAGCCAGCGTGTCGGAGATCCGGGCGCGGAGCTTGTCCTCGGCGGCCTTGTTCAGGTTGAACTCGTCAATGCGCTGCTGAGACGCTGCCCGAGCTGCGGCATCAGCTTCGGCGCGGTTCAGCTTGAACTCATCGAAGCGTTGCTGAGTGCCCGCGTTCCGCTCGTCCTGAATCTTGGCGAACAGGTCTTCGGCGTCATCGAGCAGGGCGTCGAGTTCGGACTGAGCGTCCCGGAGTTCCTGCTTGGTGAGTTCGATGGGGCCGCCGCCGGTTGCGGTTGTGGTGGTCGGCGCATCGGGCGAGCCGTTGCGGAACTGGTTGATGACATCGTTGATCGTCAGGCCCTGCCCAGCGAGCAGAAGGCGCTGCTCAAGGGCAGCGAGCTTCTGAGTAGCGAACAGGAGCTGCTTGCCCTGCTCGCTGTCATCGAAATTCTGCCCGGCGCGATCCGCAATGCGTTGCAGGCCCTCCCGGCCGCCCAGGTTGGGGGTATTGCCGACCGCGCGGGCGACAGCATCAGCACGAGCGCCCTGCAGCGCTTCGATCTCGGAACGCACCTCGTTGATCGATTGGCCGATCTCGATGGCGGTAGCGATCTGTCCTTCCTGACGGAGGTTTGAGAGGCCGGTCTGAAGGGCTTCGACCGCATCGGTTAGAGAAGCGACCTTGGAGGTCGCTTCGGTCGCCTGATCTGCCACTTGCTTCAGGGGGCTGTCGTTGCCGGTGAGAAGGCCGCGGGTTTTGTTCAGCACTTCGTCCGCACGGGCGAGGACTTCGTTTGTGCGCTCCAGCCGCTCCTGCGCCGTCTCGGCATTGCGCGCGAGCACGAGGTAGGCAGCGGACGCGGCGATGATGGCGACCGTCAGCGGGCCGCCGAGGAGGCCTCCCACAGCCGCTAGGCGGGCCGAGGCGGTCTGGGCGGTGGTCAGCGCCACAGCGAGGCCGCGCAGGGCCGTGATGGCCGCAGGGATCGCACGGACGGCAAGCGGGATCAGGGCGTTGGCCGCGATGGCGACGATGGCCACGCCGAGGACGTCGACGTTATCCGCCGCGACCGTCAGCAGGCCCGAGAGGCCGACGAACGCATCGCGCAGTCCGTCCTCGATGCCGGCGTCGGCGATGGCGAGGATCAGGCCCTCGAAGGCCGAGGAGGCGTTCAGGATTGCCCCGTTCAGGTTGTCGTCCATGACCTTCGCGGCCTTGGCAGACGAGCCGGCGGCCTGATCGAGAAGCGTGTTCAGCTTCTCGAGGTTCCCGTTCAGGGCGGCGTCGGACAGGATGCCGAACGTGTCGAGGTTCTCAGCGCGGAAGATTTCGATGATCTGGGCGGTCGTGATACCTGCCGTCCGCAGCCGGGCCAGCACGCTGCCAAGCCCCTCCGAGGCGAGGTCGTAGGTGCCGATCAGGTCCTCGATCTTGTCCTTCTCGTTGACGAGCTGGGTGGCGAGGGACTGGAAGCCCCGGCCAGCAAGGCCGCCGGTGATGCCGCCATCGGACAGCTTGCCGATGATGGCGACCGTCTCCTCGAGATCGAGCCCGAGCTGCTTGGCGGTCGGCGCGGCGAACTTGAGCGCCTCGCCGAGGTCGAGGATGCCGGCGGCCGATCCGTTGGCGGCCTGCGCCAGCACGTCAGCGATCCGCGCCGCGTCCGTGGCCTGCAGCCCGAAGCCGCCGATCGTAGCGGCGATGATGGCAGCCGTTTCGGCAATGCCCGCGCCGCCTGCCTGCGCCGCCGAGAGCGTCGGCCCGATACCGGCGAGCACTTGGTTGACGGTGAAGCCCGCGCGGGCAAGCTCGGTCATGGCGTCGGCGGCCTGTGTGGCGCTGAAGCGGGTCGTAGCGCCCAGCTCGTTCGCCACCGCCCGGAGCGCGACCATCTCCTCGGTCGTGCCCTGCGTGATGGCCTGCAGCGTGGACATGGCCTGACTGAAGTCCGCGATCAGGCGGACCCCGCCCGTAAGGCCTGCGCCGACGCCGACGGCTGCGCCGAGGGCGAGCATCGAGGTGGCGGTGCCTTTGAGAGTGTTGTTGAGCTTGGCGACGGATTGGTCGGCGCGTCCGAAGTCTCGCTCTATGACTTGGCCGACGCGCTGCGCGTCCCGCTGGGCCTCGCGCATCGTCCGATTAAACGACGAATTGTCGCCCCGGATCTCAATCGCTACGCCGCCGACTGTGGTGACCACCTAGTTCGCATCCTCTTTAGGCGGAGCGGTCGTGAGCGCCCAATGCAGGAACGCTGCGCCGATCTCCTCCGCCGATTGCTGCTTGGCCGCCCGCTCGCGCACGGGCTTGCCGAACCAGTCCGAGAAGGACCGGGGGAACTTCTTGGGATCGGCCAGCGACAGGGCGGCGTTGTGATACGCCGCCGCCATGGCCAGCTCTGTCGTGCCTTCGAGCGCGTCCCGGTGTGCCTTCACGATGGTGCGGACGGCGTGCGGGGTGAGGGTCCAGAACTCGCCCCAGCTGACGCCAGCCCGGAGAGCAGCCGCGAGAGCGGCCCCCACAATGTCGGCTGGGGCATCGTCTTTTCCGCGTCGTCTGCCGGCACGTTGCCCGTCATCCCTGCCGTCCACGCCTTCAGCAGCGCGTCCTTGGCAGGCAGGACTGGCACGCACAGGTGCTCCGCCTCCTCGCGGCTAACCCCGGCCACGAGCGCCATTAGCTTCGCCATGGCGTCCATGTCGAGGCGGTCGATGGCGGCGGACACGTCGGTCATCCAGTCATCGAGCCCGCGCTCCTGCTGCAGCCGGTGGATGACCGCGAACGTGAACCGGAGCGGCACCGCCCGGCCGTTGTGAGCGAGCAGGACTGTGCCTTCGTGGTTCGGTGTCGCCTCAGTCATCAGGCAACGTCAGACCAGACAGCGGCGCCGGCCGGTTTGAACGTCACGGTCATCTTGAGGATGCCGCCGATCTCAACCGGGTTCGAGGTCCGCGTGATCGACACGGGCACGACGAGATACCGCGTGTCGTACTTGTGGCGCAGGTAGATGTTGGCCCCGCCCACGTCGGCGATAAGATCCTGGTGCACCGCATCCGCAGGCGCGAAGTTGACGGTGAAGCTGCCCTCCTGCCCGTCTTTGAACCCGTTGATGTATTCGCGGGTGTTGCCGGTGGAGTCGTAGTCAGTCGCGTCCAGTTCCTCTGCGGTGAAGCCGCCGTCATCGAAGTTCGTGACGCCCGGGATGTTCGTCCATGTGGAGCCGTTCTCGCTGCGCTCCAGCTTGACGACGGTGTTCTTTGCGGCTGTGGCCATAGGTCAGGTCTCCAGAAAAATCAGCCGGGCTGTCACGATACGACCCTCGACCGCAGGGTCGTCGGTCGGTCCCGCTACCGGCCCGGAGACGGCAGCGTCGATCAGTGTGCCGCCGCCAGCGGAGCCCTTGGGCCACGACTTCAGCAGCGTGCGGACCCGCTCGGCAGCGGTGTCCAGCGGCAGAGAAGAGCCTGCCGGTCGATGGTAAAGCCGGACGCTGACAGCGACCCGGCGGTAATTCTCCGTGTAGGTGTCCTCGGCCTCGTCAGAGGCGGCGCCGCCGATAATCAGGACCGGCAGTGTGCCGTCCACGATAAGGTCAGCAGGCGGAGGGTCGGCGACGATGGCCTTGCCCGCGCCATAGGCGGCGAGCAGCGCCGCGAGGGTCGCGTCACTGTTGAGGCGCGTGTAGAGCGCGCCGGTTATGTCGAGCATCAGTTACAGCCGCACACAGCTTTTACGTAGAGAGCGAGCAGGTGGAAGCCGAGCCAAGTCAGGGGCGGTATCGAGACGATGACCGCAGCGATGGTCAGCTTCTCTCGCCTGGTCATCAGACCGGCAACGGATTGAACAGCAGCACAGCCGCCAGCGTGGCGAGGCATAAGGCACCGCCGATCTGCATGAAGCGGTCGAAGCGGTTCACGGCAGCCTCGCAAAGCGGGCGAACACGGCGGCGAGGCGGGGGGCGTACTCTGACGCCAGCCTGCTGATGAATGGGCGGGGGGCGATTCGCTCGGTGCCCAGCTCCAGCGCGGCTGCATACTCGGTGTTGACGCTAACGACACCCAGCGCACCATCGGAGGTGGCGAACACCTCGCCCTGCGTCGAGTTACGCAGGCGGCCAGTGTCGGGCGCAGGCGCATCGCCAGGAGCCGAGGCGCGGTGCGTGACGGTCTTGCCCTTCTTGTAAGTGCGACCCCGCCCCGGCTGGCTCAGGATGCCGACCATCAGGCCCTTGGCGTCGATCGTCGCCGCCCGCACGCCGCGCTCAACAGCGGCCTGCGACAGTGCGTCTGCGAGGGTGAGGTCGATCTGCACGGTGACGCGGGCGGTCATGCTTGTGCTCCACTCGGGCGGGACTGGCACTCATACACAGCCTTCGCCGGGTCGCGCGTCGTCTGGACGATCACCCAGCGGTAGCCGTCGATCACGAGGATGTTGCCCGGTGCGGGCGGCGGCGTCAGGCCATGGCCCAGCACCAGAATCTTGCGGTCGGTGTCGGGGATGCCGAGCGATGACTTCGAGAACGCGGAATAGTCCGTCACGAGCGCTTGGCAATCAACCGGCGTCTCGGCCTCGGTCTGCCCGCCGCGCCCATCCGCAACGCGAGCCACACGGCGCAGGCTGCCAGCGCTGAACAGCAGCGGCCCCGCGATGTCCGCGACCAGCTTGTCGATGCCGGTGAGCAGATTACTCATGCCTTGGACAGCCGCACATTCCGCACCAGCCCAGCGCGTGACAGGTAGAGCCCCGTCAGCAGCCGGTCGATGCTGCGATACTTGGCCGCCTCGTTGACGTTCTGGGCGTCCTTGAACGTGATGCCGACCGACCCGGCCTGAATGGATTTCACCTCGCCCTGCGCGTCATTCGTGACGAGCGCCGCTGTCGAAGCAAGCCGTGCCAGCTCGATCTGCGCGTCCTTCAGGCGGGCCGGGTAGGCATCGCTGGCAATCGTGCGGCGTTCCAGATCCTTCACGCCCGTGCGCGGCCAGGACATGGCCTGCGTCTCGGACGCGATGGTGCCCTTCCACGAATAGGACGTGTCGAGATACACCGCCGCCTCGGTCAGGCGCAGTTCCTTGGCCGCATCTGTCAGCGCCGCCCAATCCGTCCACCCGCGCGCCGTGGCGTAGGTGTTCGCCTCGGCCAGCGTGGCGTAGGTGTCAGTGCCGACGGTGAGGGCCATCTATCAGACAGCCTTCGACCGCCGCCGGCGCCGCGTGGCGGACCAGCCGCGCCAGCCGCGGCGCGTGCGCAGGGGTGACTTCGCCATTAGATCGCCTCCTTGCCAGCTTCACGGATCGCGGCCTCAACCTCGACCCGTTTCATCTGCGCGCCGGGCTTCTTGCCGAGCGTAAGCTCATAGAGAGCGCGCAGATCGTCCCATTTCATTGCGGACAGACTGTCGGGCACCGGAGCGCCCCCTTCAGCCTGCGCCTCGCTTACAAGCGGTGCGGATTCGGACGCCGCATATAGCGCCGCGCGAGCCGCCCGGATCTTCTCGTGCTCCTCTGCATCGGTGCGCTTGCGGAGGCGGCGCTCAGCAGCCATCTCCCGGGCCTTCCAGCCAGAGGCGTGCGGGATGACCTCGCCCGGTAACATGCCGGGGTGGTTGCCCGAGCGCGGGTCGGTTTTCTGTGGTTCTGCCATGTGATCTCCGTTCCAGTGTTGCTCGATCCAGTCCACGCCGGCGAGCTGATGTGGCTTTTCTTCGCCATGAAAGAATACCAGCCGGGCATCGCCCAGCCCGTTCTTGCGGACCTGCCCTTTGTAGGACACGACCTGCCCCGGAAACAGGGTGTCGATCACGTCCGGCGCAAAGGTCCGGATCCAGACCATATCGTTCTCGCCGCTCCAGCGCTCGGCAACCCGCTCCCAGCCGGCCGGCACGAGGGCGACCCCGTTGCAGACCTGGTGCGGATAGTAGGGGTCGAGCGGGCAAGCTATGTGATCAGCCGTCAGGCAATAGTCCGCGAGGTGGTCGATGTTGCCGGTGACGACCGTATCGAGGCCCACCAGGATCATCGGTCGCCCCAGCCCATAGGGCAGGATGCACCAGCCGTAGTTCGGCTCGCCCTCGGGGAGCAGGATCTGGGTGACGGGCGCCGCGTATTCGCGCAGCCGGTCGGTGTAGAGGATGAATTCGAATGGCCGCGTCAGGTTGCGCGCGAAGCCCGCATATAGCTTTTCGACCCAGCTCTCGTCGTACATCGACGAATAGCCCGCCGATTGCCGATTGGCGTCCCACAGCAGCGAGACGACCGCGAGCGTCAAAGCGTGAACCCCCGCGCAGCCAGGAATTCGCGGCTGTCTGACAAGTCACCCGCGTGGCGCACTCGGCGCTTCTTGTCCTCGCCCTCGATCTCGCTGATCTCGCCGCAGCCCTTCCAGAGGTGGCCAGCGGGCACGTCGCGCGTCACCACCGAACCGGCGGCAACCATCGCCCCGGCCCCGATGCGAACGCCGGGCAGGATCACGGCGTTGGCGCCGATCGAGGCGCCGTCTTCCATGAAGACCGCAGGGCGGCCGTCATAGGCACGGATGTCAAACCCGGACGTGTGAGCGCGCGGCCAGAGGTCATTGGCGAAGGTCACATTCGGAGCGATGAAGCAGTCGTTTCCGATCACGAACCCCGGCCCCATGGCCAGGTTGTGCGCGATCTTCGTGCGGTCGCCGACGGTCGAGCCGTCGATGCAGGCACCGCTCGCAATGTTGCAATCTGCCCCGATCACCGCACCGCGGATCACGCTCGCAAATTGCCAGATAGAGGTGCGCGCACCCACCGTTGCGCCCTCAACGAGGGCCAGCCGATGAATGCGCGCGGTGGGGTCGATCACGCTAGGCGATCTTGTGGATGAAGCGGACCACGCGGATCAGCTTCGGGTTATAGACCCGCTTCCAGTTCGCGGCGAGTGCGAGTTCCGCATTCGTCGGCGTCGGGCCTGCCGGGTCGCCCGAGGACGCATCCCATGCAATCCCGCGGATGTGCATGATGAACTTCCGGCGGGTGACGAGGTATTCCTGACCGCCGCCGATCAGGGCGTTACGCTCGACTTCCGAGGGCACCTTCGGGGTGCCGTAGGCAGCGCCGACAGCGCCGGGGCCGAACAGGTAGGTCGTGTAGTTAGCGCCCGACACCGGGCAGTTGTCGTCCACGATAACCCGCTTGTTCATGTAGAACGGGATCGCGTCAGCCGCGTCCGAGTCCTTCACGAAGTCGATCAAGTCCTGCTTCCGCATCAGGTCGAAGGTCTTGGAGTGGACCGCAACGGCCTGCAGCTTCGTCTGGTGATCGCCCAGCTTGCCGGTCGCGTCGATGAACGACTCGCCGTCAAACACGCCGGCAGCGCCCGAGAGCGCCGAGATGTTCAGCGTGTTGTCGGCCATCGAGCCGCCGGACTTCGTGGTGCCCATGGCGCCCGCGAGCACCGAGAACAGCGCAGCCTGGTCGCGGCGCATCCAGTATTCCGCGATCCGGTCACCGATCACCGTCATCGGGTCCGAACCGGCAAGCTCGCCGGAGAGGTCCGATGCGCCGAACGCCTTACCGCGCAGGCACTTGATGGCGAGGTCCTGACCAGCCGTGATCTTGTTCACGGTCAGGTTCGCCGTGTCGTCGATGATCTCATCATCGCCGTCGAGGTCGTTCCAGAACGGCATCGCCACGACCTTGCCACCCGCGTTGACACCGGGGTCGCCGGCCATCTGGGTCGCAACGTCCGGCAGGGCCGACAGGTCCGCCACGATGCCGGACTGAACGAAGGCGTTCAGTTGCACCGAGCGCTGCACGACGTAGGGGTTGAATACTTCCGGGACGATAACGTCCGCCAGCCGTGTTTCGACCATGGTTAGTTCCTTTCAGGGGTTATCGGGCAGCCGCCCGGGTGGTCAGCCATTCGGGGGTTGGCTCCCCGAGTAACTCCCGCGTCCAGCCGCTCATCGAACGGACGGGATCGCGGATGACCGGGAGGGCGGCTTGAAACCCACGCCGGTAGAGCTCGGCTTCAGGCCACTCTTTCGAGGGACTGAAGAAGTGGCCATTCGCAGGCCAGAGAGGGACGCCGCACAGGACAACCTGCGAAGCGCCAAATACTTCCAGAGCGATCTGCACCGCGTAGAGGCCCGACGAGCCCTTCCACCGCTCACGGACGATCTCGACGTCGCTGGCATGGTTCCAGTAACCGTTGATCGTGAACGCCCGGTGGTCCTTCGCAAGGCGCTGCTCGCGCCATGCCGTCAGCTTCTCTGCGTGCAATGTGGCCCAGCCATCCAGCCGGCCGGGATAAACCGCCCCGGCGTCGTTGCAGGCCACCACGATGTCAGGCGTTTTGCCCGACATCGTATTCAGCGCGGCAAGCTCCTCCCAGACGCCACCGGCGCCTCCGAGCACTACCGCGAAAGTCATCCGGGCGGGAGCGCGCCGGCAGCCTTGGCAAGCTCACGGGCGCGGTTCGGGTCGGCCTTGTAGATCTTGCCCTGCTCGGTGAGGTTCCATGTACCCTTCGCCCACGGATTTGTGTCGCCGCCTTGATTGCCCTTGCCGGACCCGTTGGCACCGCCGCCCGAGTTACCGTTCGCAATGAACGCCTTGCCCTCGTCGGACTTCGCCCACTCCTTGATCGCCTCCGACAGCGGCTTGTCGCCCAGGCTGATCTTGCCATCGTCGTCGATTTCGGCAGTCGTCCGCAGCAGGGCCATCGCGGCCTTGCGAAGCTCAGGCTTCACGTTGATCTCGTCCAGCGCGGTCGTCAGGCCAAGGTCAAGCTCGCGGTCGAAATACTTGGACTTCCAGAGCAGGCCCTCGCCCTCCTTCTCGGACAGCTTGGCCTTGTAGCCTTCCTCGATCTTCGTCCACTCGCCCTTCTGACGGGCTTCGTCTTCTTCTTTCTTGGCGGCCTCGGCCTTCCGCTCAGCTTCAGCGGCTTCGAGTTCGCGGGCGCGGGCCTTGGCGGCCTTGGCTTCGGCGAGCAGTTCTTCGTTCTTTGCGAGGACACGCTTCAGGGCTTCGTCGGCACCGCCGTCTTCGACCTTCTTGTCCTCGGTTTTCTCTTCACTCATTGCAGTCTCCTATGGCCCGGCACAGCCAGGCACCGATGAGCGGGGCAGCGCAGCCACCCTCGCCTCCGCCCGGAGCGGGCGAAGCTCTGTGTGCGGTCAATTCACCGCCGAAACTTACCTGCGTTCTTCCTAAACGACGCCATACCCTTCGCGCGCTCCTTCGCGTTCTTCGCAAAGTCACGGTCTGTTTTCGCCTGCCGCGCCGCCCGTATCTCCGCCAGCGTCAGCGGCGTGCCCTTCACGTCCACGAAGTCGCCCACGTCATACCGGCCAGAGCGCAGCAGCGCGCCCCGGTTCGGCCCGAGTATGTCGTCCTGCACATCGGCCGGCTGACGCTTCAGCCATTCGGCGTAGGTCTCCGACTTCGGCGGCGGGAAGTCCTTCAGCACCTCGATCACGATCGAGCGGCACCCCGGGTGCGCGGGCGGGCGCGGCCCCGAGTTGATCGGGTAACGATGGCCGCTTCGGGACTGGCACACCGGCGTCGTCCTCGAATCCAGCACCGAGCGCCACTCGACCTCCTTCACGAGGTCCGCGTTCGCCTCCGCGCTGGCCTGCTGGACAGCGTTCGAAATGTGGGTGTTCGCCGTGCGGATCAGCGTGCGTGCCGACCGCTTCGAAACATCAATCTGCTCTCGCACCCGGCGCACGGCCCGGTCCAGGCTCTCGCCTTCGGTGAACGAAATCCTCAGCGCCCGGTCGATCCGGCCCCGCGCCGCGGGCTCCATAGTCGTCAGCCATTCGGACAGGATCGCCCCGTCCATCGGGCGCGTCAGCGCGGCCTGATAGGCGGCGTCGGCGGTCAGCCGGTTGATGCTCGCCTCGATGCCGGCGGACTTGAACTTGTCCGCGTGGAAATCTGCCGCCTCGGCTGCCCGGTCGCGGAAGCGGGTGGATAGCTCAGATTGAATGCGCTGATACACCCGCCCGTGGATCTCACGCACGTCATCGAGGATGCTCTCGAGCTGGGCGCGTCTTCCGGGCGTAGCCCGCGCGATCCGGCTGGCAATGTCCGCCCGGAGCTCGTCGAGGAACTTGAGGACCTTCTTGCTGTCCTCGGCGCTGTAGCGCTCGATGGCGATGCGGTGGCGGACGGTCTGGTCGAAGATGGACTGGGCGGGGGAGTCGGGCACTTACTTGATGCGGCTGAAGCCGCTGAAAACGACTGTCGGTACGGCCTCAGCAATGCCGGGGCGCGAAAAGCCGGACGCCGCATTACTTTCAACGCCATGCCTTTTGGCGGACTGGCGAAGGGCGGCAACCGTCTTTTCGGCGAGCGAACTCATCGTGGCCTTGAAAGCGTCTTCTGCTTGCCGCTCCTGACGCCGGAAGTTCTCATAGATTGCGTCAGCCTCAGCCTTCGCCTCTTTGCGGCCCATCAGGCAGTCTCCTCTATGTGTTACTTAATGCGGAAGATCGGTGAGCGGCCGCGAGACCAGCCAATCGGATTTCCGCCTTGTGAAAAGGCAACGCCAGTCTCCACGTCGAATCCGTACTGAGCGGCGCGGCGCTTCATATCATCCGCGTACTTCTGAGCGAGCGCAGTTTCAGCCTCAAGGGCCTGCACACGTTTGGCGTTCCGCTCGCGCATGAACGACGCATCCATGTCCTTAAGCATCTGCTTAACCTGCTCTTTTGTCGCTTTCAGTTCAGGCATTACGCTGCCTCCTCTAAATCATCATCCTCGCCGCTACCCGCCACCGGCTCCGGCCGATCCACGAGCCCCTCATCGATGCCGTCATTCCACTCGGCCTCGGTCATCTGCGGGTCGATGACGCCGCGCGATTTCAGGTGTTCCAGCACCACCGGCAGCGGCATCGTGCCCGCCTGAAGCGCCGCCAGCCATTCGGCCAGCTCGCCCGGTTGCAAGCCCTTCGGCAGGAAGTCCGTGTTCAGCGTGACGGCGATCTTGTCCGCGCCTGCGATCCCGGCCCACTCGCCGACCCAGCGCAGGATCTGCGTCATGCCGTCCGCGACCGTGTTGGCGATACCGGCCAGCACCGAGTGCTCGCCCGCGCGCTGGATGCGTGCCGTCTCGGTGCTGATCTGCGCGCCGGATTCGTCGGCCAGGATACGCGCGCCAATGGCGGCCATGTCCCGGCGCTTTTCTTCCATGCTTTCCTTGATCGCGCCCACCCCATCGGCGCCGAGCGAGACGAGCGCGAACGATCCGCCCTCGCCCAGCACAAGGCCCTGCGATGAGCCGAGCCTGATCTCCGAGGTCTCGTCGCTGTTTGGCAGGCCAGTGATGACCGGCACGGGCTGGCCGCACCACATCAAAGCCCACTGGCGCAGCGCGCTGTCGTTGAGGTGGGACTGCGAAATCTCGACCATCTCGCCGAGCGGCGGGCGCTCAAGCATCGACGGGTCCAGCGAGGACGGCCCAAACACGATGGCCGGGATGAACCCCATAGGCTTGCCGTTCATCTTCGGGAAGAACGGCTCCCCGACGATCTCCATGCTCGGCTGGAACGTCGCCCCCGGCGCCAGCTCAGCGCGCATGTTGGGGGTGGTTTCCTTGTAGACGCGAACCCGGTAGCGCAGCGGGGCGCCCTGCTCACCAAACAGGTCGAGCACCCGCACATACTTGCGGACCTTGGTCTCCCACTCGTTCGCGGGGTCAACCTCGTCCACGTATTCCATCAGGCGCAGGTGACTGAGGACCCGCTGACCGCCAATGTTCGACACCCGCCAGTCGAGGATGTCCTCCCAGCGGTACGGGCGCACGAACGGGCGCAGGCCCCGGCGCTCGGCTTCGAGCCTGCTCAGGCCCTCCGCCTCCGGATCGTTCGGATAGTCCGCCAGCAGGCAATAGCGCCCTGTCGCCGTGACTTCCTCGACCGCCCGGAAGCACACCCGCTGGAACGGCTCGCCGTCGCTGGTCAGGTCGTCCAGATAGGTCTGGAACGCCTCGGGGCTGTCACTGATGACAGGCTCCGGCGTCATCACCATGCCGGTGTAGGCGTCCAGCGTGCGCGCCACAGCGGGCAGAAAATACGCCAGCTTCTGATACAGCTCATAGTCCGCGTCGTCATGCCCGCGCAAGCGCTCGATATAGCCCTTTACGTCCCCGCCGACGAACTTCCGCACCTTCTGCACCGCTGGCAGCAGGCGGCGATACTCGCTCGATGCTGTCCCGGCGTTGGTGGTCATCTAGTCCCACCCTTTGGCAGATTTTGCGTTGGTGGTCATGAGTTAGCGAACTACCTTGATTGATCGGGTCGGCTCGGCCCTGACGAGCTCGGCAAACGCCCTTGAAGCTGCATCCACCTGGTCCTTGAACTTGCCAACCGGGAAGGTCGAAAGCTCGTCCAGAAAATCCTTGTTCCACGCACCTGCGACCAGCTTCACGTTGCCGACCTCGGCCTGCGCTGCCAGCGGCTGCGCCCGTGTCTCCTTGTCGCCCGTCTCAGGCGAGGCTCTGTAGTCATACCCGGCGAGCTGCCGGATCAGGTAGATCGACTGTGACTTGCCAGCCTGTCCGGGGTCCTGTGGGATCGAGCCCCGTGTCCTGATCCCGTCCTGCGTGGCGGTGTTCTTGAGCAGCTTCTCGACCGCAGCCGAGGTGCCCTGAATCCGCGTCACGTTCGCGATAATGAATTCGCCCTCGGGCGTCTTGCCCATCAGCACGCCGGCGGTCCATGCCGCCTCGCTGCTGTCGGTCGCGGCCAAGTCCCAGCCCCGCACCCATCGGCAATTTGCCGGGGCCGCAGGGATGATTTCGAACCACTGCCGCTTGAACATGCCGCCGCCGCGTGGCGCCGGGCGCTGCTGCAACTGCCCGGCCGTGCCGTAGCTGCCAAGGGTGCGCTCCAGTTCCTCGACCTGCGCCTCGGGGAAGCGCTCCGGGAACATCAGTTCGCCGTCCACCCGGCGCGGATCGCTCCACCCCAGCGCGGTCGTGCAGTGCTTGTCCCGCTCGTACCGCATCGGAATTCGCAGGTGAACATAGGGCAACCCCATGTCGAGGATCACGCCAGACGTGTCGCGCTCGTTCAGGCGCTGCATGATGACCACGATGGCGGAGTGTTCGTTGTTGACACGCGTCGGGAGCGTCTCGGTGAAGGTGATCCGCGCATTCTCCAGCTCGGCGTCGGAGTTTGCATCGTCCGCGCTGATCGGGTCGTCGAGGATCACCCGGTCGCCGCGCGAGCCGGTCATCGACGTGAACGCCATCGCAGCCCGGAAGCCCGTCCGCGCGTTCTCGAATTTCGTCTTGGCGTTCTGGTCGGACGTGAGCGCCACGGGCCAGAGCGTCTGATACCATTCCGACTGGATCAGCCGGCGGCACTTCATGTTGTCGCGCACCGCGAGTTCCTGCGCGTGCGCCGTGCCGATGAACCGCTTCTGCGGCATCCCCATCGGCCCCCACTCCCAGGCGGGCCAGAGCACGCCGGTCAGCAGGGACTTCATCGAGCCGGGCGGGACGTTCATCAGCAGGCGGTTGATTTCGCCCCGCGTGACAGCCTCAAGGTGCTCGCAGATCGCGTCCAGTGCCCAGCCCCACTTCAGGGGCGTCGATGGCTCAAGGATCGGCCACGCCTGCTTGGCGAAGTTGGCGAGGGACCGCTTGCAATACTCGCGTTCGATCGCCAGCCAGTCGCGGTCGGTGAGGACCAGGCGGGCGTCAGGACTCGCCGGCGCTCTGAGCCTTCCGTCGAGCGGCAAGCAGTTCCTCCATCGATTCGCTGGACAGGGCCGAGGTGTCGATCTGGACCGGGCCGCCGTCAGGGCCTTCGAGCGACTTGCGCTCAACGAGGCCGAGTTCCTTGCCGATCAGGTTGGCGTTCAGCAGGTCAGCAGCCGCGCCGGTGAACTTCTGCTCCCAGATGATCGCCTTGATCTGCTCGCAGGTCCACTTGTAATCCTCGCGCTTGCAGTACTCGTACCACGTCGTCGGGTCGATCCCGATGAACATGAACAAGCCCCGCTCGGTCATCGCGCGCATCTTGCTGATCGAGTCGCGGGTCACGCAGCCCTCGTAGGAGAATAGCTTCTCCTCTTTGAGCGGGTTGGCCTCGCACCACTCGAAATAGTCGAGCGCCGCCGTCCAGAGGTGCTCAGGCGTCTCGAACTTCATGGGCGCGCCGCGTCCACGCTTCCAGAGCTGCTCGTGGAGCATGGGGTCGCGCTTAACCTTAGCCAATCACTTCGCCCAGATCTTCGTCGACAGCACCCACTTCACCACGACCGCAGTCCCGGCGAGCGTCATGGCAAGCCCGGTCATCTGGTCCGTGAGCGGAACACCGTCCTTCAGGAAGAACGTGCCGATCACGTTAAACGCGAAGACCACGATGGCGAGGTCGATGATGCCCTCGATGATGGAGGGGAAGTTGGGTTTGGGGATGGTGAATTGAACTTGCTGGCCCATGGGGGTCTCCGTTGGATTAAACTCGTGCGCGCACTTGATAACCGTGCTCTTTTTCAGCCGCAGCGCGCACACGGCAGGCTTGGCCAAAACAGACGAACCGCCCTAGCCGCTCTTGGCCATTATGGCCGACAATCTGGGCGTCCCACTTGTTGCCGGGCGCTTTGAACACGCCCACGCGCCCGCTTCTGTTGTTTTTGGAAACCTTGCGGTTTCGCATGTTCTGCGAATGCGAGGCGGCACGCAGATTCGACATGCGATTGTCGTCCGGACGGCCATTGATGTGGTCGATGTGGTCAGGCTCTTGGCCGGTTACCATCTTCCAGATCACGCGATGAGCATAAAACTCATCGCCGCCGATTTTCATCTGAAGATGGCCGTGATGGCTAGCGCGCTGAATGCGCCTTCCTGCAGTCTTGGCGTTCCAAATGCGGCAGTTGTGCTCAGCAGACCGTGTAGCAGTGTCCTCGAACATATCGGGAGTTCGGACACGCCAGTGCAGGTCACCCGTTTCGGGGTCGTAAGCAAAGAGGCGCAGCAGCGTTTCCTGATCAGGCAGCGGGAGCCGCTTCAATTGGAAAGCCCTATGTCGCGGCGAGCGACCTTCACGGACACAATAGCCCCGAGCAGAACGTCTGCGAGTTGCAAAGCCAACAATAGCGCGAACGTCACAGTCCCGAACGGCGGCAAGATCAAAAATGCTACCAACGCACCGCCGAGGAGAAAAACGCTGAGCGTTTGATCGACTAGGCCTCGTGTCCCTGTCGATGTGCTTTTCAAACCCTCTAAGAGCAAGCAGGCGATGCCGATAAGCACCAGGCCCGCACCAGCAGTGACGCCCACATAGGCGCCGCTCGGCATGCTGGCGCCGTAGAGGAGCGCGTCATGGCTGCCAAGCTGGCCGGCGATGGCGTAGAGGATCATGGGCACGATGAGGAATGGCATGGCGCCAAGGACGTGGCCGGTGGCGCGGAAGACGGTGCCGATCATGGTAATCTCCGAAAGGCTTCCCCGATCCGGTTTTGGGGAGTCGGAAACCTGCGGAGGCAGGACCGGACCGGGGAAAGAGTTGCCGTCAGCGACGGTGAGGACCACGCCCAGTGGTTAGGATTATGCAAAAGGATTTGCCGCGAACGGACTGAACCGGCTCACCGAGCGCGGCGCTGCTTCGGCCAGCTCGAGTTCCTTGCGCTCAACCTGCTCGTCGGTCATTTCGGGCGCTTCGGACTGGTCGTCCGTGGCCGGAAGGTCGCCAGCGATGGCGGCGACGGCGGCCGTCACTTCGGCGGCGATCTGGCCGATGGATTCGAACGTGTCGGCGGCCTCGGCCTCATCCTGCGGACTATCAGCCATGGCCACAACGGCCTCGGCGTCTTCTGCCATCACGGCAGAGACCTCGGCCTCGGTGCGGATCGTCTCAACCGGCTCTGGAGAATCCTCGATCCCGAGACGCTGCACGATCAAGCTAGCGGCGTCCTGCAGTTCCTTCAGCCTGGCGCGTTCGCCATCGATCTTGGCAAGGTGTAGCTTCAGCTCCTCCTCGGCGCGTTCTTTGGCGGCGTTGAACTTCGGGGTCAGGCCCTTCAGCTCGGCGATGAAGTCGCGGACCTGCTTGGCCTCGCGCTCGATTTGGGTGAGTTCGGTCATGATTGGTCGCTCATTGAGGGGTGATCTCCAGGATGCGGGTGGCCTCGGTGCGGCCGTGGAATACGCTGACAAACACGGTGACGCGCCCCTGGCCGACATGGTGTCTGGCCTCGACGCTGATGCGGCGGATCTTCTTCCGCTCGAAGTAGTGCACGACGATCTGCGCGATGTGCGAGTTGACCAGCCTGCGCTCGTCCTTGGCCGCCCAGCCCTCGCCCTCCTCGACGAGGTGGCGCATCCGGAGCAGCATGTGCTTCAGGTGGTGGTCGGCCTGTATGGCGGGCAGCACCTCGGACGCCATGGCCTCGACAGCCGCCATGAGCTTCGCACCGGGGTCCGGGTTGATGAGCTTCATGACCGCTTGTCGCGGGCGGATCGTTGGCAGGGTGAGGGTAAGGCGGTCTGCGGGCTTGGAACCGGACGCGGAACTCGACTGTGGCAAGGTATGCCCTTTGGATGGGATTTTCGTCAAGGGACTATCTCCAAAAATCAATCAAGGCAGTGAAAATCGCCGTGCAGTTCTTTCGCAGCGGCGGCGTAGGCGGCAAAAGCATCCTGTCGATTGGCGAAGCACCCGAGGTGAATTGCCTCACGCTCGACCATGATGCGCGCGACCCACGCACCCCTGCGCTTGTGCCAGTGAACCCCCTTGAAGCCGGAAGTGTTGGTCGATTTCTTCGGACCGTTCTGGGCATTCTGGGTGCGAGTAGCGAGCCGCAGGTTCGCAAACCGATTGTCATGCTTGACCCGATTGATGTGGTCGATTTCCTGCTCGGGCCACCTGCCGGTCATGATGCGCCACGCAAGTTGGTGGCCGGGAACGCTCTTGCCCCGGTAGCTGACCTGAACGTACCCGCTTTTCTGAACGGTTCCGACTTCCAGTCCCCGGCGTTTGCCTTTCAGACAGAAAAACTTCCCCGTCTCCGGCGAGTAGCCAACGACCCCCAGCGTATCTGGCCGAATATCACTCATCGGCTGATCCCCATATGAGCCGCAGCCGCATCCAGCGCCTCGACAATCCCGGCGCAAATCCGGGGCGCCATCTGCCCACCCCATGTCACCCCGTGCCGGTCGCATGCACCCCTAGGCGTCCGCCCCGTTACGATGATCTCGATCGCCACCGGGGCAAGGCGGCGGTCTTCGATCGCCTCCGCCGCTGCGTCCAATGCCGCGCGGAGCGGACGGCGCCGGTCGATCAACCCCTCCATCTGCCCGTTGTGGATGCGCCCCCCATCGACCCGCTCGGCGATCTCGCTGGCGCCGGAGCGTGAACCATCCATGTGGTCTCGCAAGGCAAGGGCCGCCCGCAGGTGGTCAAGCCCGATGCCCGATGAGCCCCGCACGATCAGCTTCCGCAGGCCATCGTTGTCAGGCAGGGCCCGCACCATCCGCGCGAACTCCTGCGCGGTGTGCGCGTCCCAGCGATCGTGCCGCGTCAGACGGCGCTCGATGTTCTCGCGGGCATGGGTCGCCCGGCTGACCTCCGCGTGATCCCCTTTCGCGGACGCGAGCAGGATAGCGGCGGTCTGCGCCTCGGCAGCGCGCTGCAGGCGAATGTTCGCGCGGGCCGTCATGAGAGGTCTCCGATCACGGTAGCAAGTCCCAAGACCCACGACAGGGCGATCAGGGCCGCCGCGAGGCACTGCCCGATGTCGAATCCCGGCTGCGTTCTCTCGTCGCTCATTCGAGGCTCCCGAGGGCGACGAGGCCGGCAAGGTTGACCAGCAGGATCAGGGCGAGGCTCATGCTCTCCTCCCGCTGCTCGCGCGCGTTGTGACTTCGGTTTGCGGCCCCCGCCCCGCCTCGATCGCGGCCAGGATCAGCCGGACGTCGATCATCGGGCGCCGGGTCTGCATCACGATCTGATGGGCGTTGAAGCCCTCATCACGCAGACGGTGCACGAGCGGGCAGTATGGCAGGTCGGAGGCTGCGAACGTCCGCGCGTGGCGCTCGGCCATCGCCTCGGCCCGGGATTGCAGGGGGTGGATGCGGGCTCCCATCACGCGGCCCTCCGCACATCCGGCAGCACGCCTGTGGCGAGGAAGGCTGCGAGGGCTTCGCGGTCGGGCACCGACAGCACGTCCGAGCGCGTCTTGCGATGGCGGGGCGCTATCTCTGCCGGCAGGATACGGCGCAGGCGGTGCACGATGACATCGATCGAGTCGCAGCTCGTGTCCGGGTAGTAGCACACCATCAGGCGGGCGACTGCCGAGGCCGGGGCGTCCTTGCGGGCAAGGATACGCATCAGGCGGGTCTGGTAGAGCGTCAAGGGCGGCACGGGCGCCTCCCATGCGCTGGCAACGCCAAGCAAAGCCTCGAACGCTTCGCAGCGCTGGCGCAGCGTTTCGACTTCGGTCTGGAGGTCTTCGATGATCGATTTCATGCGGCGGCCCTCCCGCGGTAAAACCACCGCTGCGCCTGCGCCACGTCCACGCCTGCAAGGCGGGCGGCCTGCTTCCAGCGGAGCCCGGCGGCGCGGTGCTGGACGGCAGCGGCGAGCCTCTGCTCCTGGGCGGGGGTGAGCACCGGCTTCGGCCCGCGGCGCAGGTGGGCGACCGCCTCAGCATAAACCGGACGGGCGGCGAGCCACTTGTCGAGGCTGGCAAACCGGATGCCCTCGGCCCGAGCGAACTGGCTCAGGGTCTTCCCTGCGGACGCAGCCTTCAGCAGGCGCTCAAAGCGGGCAGCATCCGACGCGGGATCGCGGCGAACATAAACCGGGCGTGACGCCGGTCGCGTTGGGGTGGGGTCTGGCATGGGCGGGCTCCTCGTTTGGAGCCCGTGCGACTGGGGTGCATCTCGCCTCTGATCGGGCGTCGATTGCAGGTGCGGACAATGGCACGGGATGGCGGCGAGGGCAAGGGTCGCGTTGGCGTTTTGCCCCGAAAAAGCCGTGTAGATACACGCCAGCGACTATCTACACACTATCTACGCTTTTTTCCCTGTCTTTTCATCACTGTAGATACTGTAGATAGTGTAGATAGTAATTTGACAATAACGATAGAAGTAGAAGTAAAGATGACGGGGCGTCATTTTTGGGGTGCTATATATAATAGGGAAAGTACACTCTACGTATCTACACCCTCTACAGCCCTGTTTTTATTGGGACTGGTGTAGATGGTGTAGATAGCTGTAGATGGTCAGAGGGGCCGGAGAGGGTAGATAGGCGCGCCCTCACCCCGGAGGACGGCGACCGCCTCCTCGGGCGACCGGGCGACAAAAGCGACCCCGCCAGCGGCGACAATGGCGTCGATCCACTTCGCCTGGCGGTCACTTTTCCATTTCGGGGTCGGCTTCCAGCCGGCGCGTTTTACCTCGACGCAGAGGATCAGGCCGCCCTGATACAGGGGGCCGGGCAGCGTCCAGCCGACGAGATCGGACGAGCCTTTCGGCAGGCCGTGGCGCACCTTGCGGTCGTCGCCGTCGGCGGCCTGATGCTGGCTCACGCCGACATGATTGCGAAAAAGAAGCCCGACCCGAGCGCGGGAAACCGCGAGTCGGATCGGGTCGTATAGGTCTGTTTCTTGGACTGCGGTTTGAGGGGCGTCAGGCATAGGCGATCACGTCATCGCCGTGAGCCAGTCTATTCTAGACCCGTTGAAATGTGTCGCGTAGACCCTCGAATTGTCGGTGTCGGCGTTCATGGCCGTACTGTGTGCTTGGGCAATACTGTCGGCTGCGAGCTCTATCACCGAGCGGCACAAAAAAGGACCTGATAGCGCCTGATCCTCGGTGACCTCATTTGGCACGTAGCCCATGTAGACCCGACTATTGATCGAAAACAGGGCGACCCAGTGGGTCTCGGAATAGTCAATCATCCTGAGATCCTTCTCTGATGTAACAGGACACGACTCGCCCATCGAGCCGGTAGGACTGGTGGCGCTTGAACCCGCGCCGGATCAGGTGATCCCCTACGCGCTTGGCCTCGCGGCCGGTGCGCTTGGCGCGGTCTGTGATGCCGAGCTTTTCTAGCACATCGACGGTGCGGACGAGGTTCTTGCCGGCAATGAAATCGTCGATGTCCGGCGCCCAGATATCGTCCTCGGTGCGGTCCATCGCCGCCTTAGCCGCCTCCGCGATCACCACCTCATCGGTCAGCCACCACTCCTCGCCGGTGGCGTACCGGGCGGCCGCCTCGGCCCAGAGCTGGGGCGCGGCGGCGGTCAGGCCCGCGATGTCCACCTCGGTCACGGTGACCGGCCAGAAACGACGCCCGCCCGTCACGTCATGCAGCCAGCCCGCTCCGCCCGGGTTGACGGTGCCGGCGAACACGCAGGACCGCTTAAGTTCGGTGACGGTGGCGTCCCATGGCAGGCGGATCTTATCGACCTGACGGGACAGGAAGGCCTTGATCAGGGACACCGCCGAGTTGCGGAAGGCGTCCAGCTCGGCGATCTCGACGATCACCTGCCCCTGCAGCTCGATCACGGCGTCCTTGCCGTCGAGCTTCGATAGGCGGTCAGAGAAGGTCTCGGGGCCGAGCACGGCGGCCAGCGCCGCGAGCACAGATGATTTGCGGGCGCCCTGCGGCCCCTCCAGCACGAGCATGGTGTCGACCTTGCAGCCGGGGCGCAGGACGCGGGCGACGGCGCTGATGAGCCACTTGGCGCCCGCCTGGCGGTTGAAGCTGGTGTCCTCGGCGCCGAGATAGTCGGTCGTCCAGTGGTCGAGGCGGGGCGTGCCGTCCCAATCGAGGGAATTCAGGATGTCGCGCACCGGGTTGACCGGGTTCTCGAAGGCGGCCTTCTGGATCGCCCGCTTGGCGTCGTTGAACTTGGGCCGCAGCGTGCGGGTCTCAAGCAGGCAGACGAGGCCGGTGATGTCCGAGTCGGTCAGCAGGCGGGGGGTGGCCTCGTCAGACCATGGGGCGGGCCGGGTCAGGATGATGTGCCGGGAGCGCTCGTCGAGGGCGAACAGCCCCGCGAGCGCCCGCTCATGCCGCAGGTGGAGGAGCATATTGTGGATTGAGCTGCCGAGCTTGTTGCCGTCCTTGTTGAGCACGAAGTCCTCGGGCTCATCGGCGAGCCAGACGGACTCGCGGTAGAAGGCGGCGGTGCGAGCCTGGCGGGCGTCGTCGAGGGAGTGGACTGTCCGGGCCGTGTCCGGATCCGGAGAACCGGACGCTTGACGGACAGGCTCGCGCCGCGGGGCGGCCTCCTTCGGCACAGCCCGCACCATCTTCGGCTTCAGCTCCACGACGCGGGGCTTGGCGATCCCGGCTGCGAGGCCGGAGGCGATGATGCGATCGACGTGCTGCGGCCCCTCCTCGGCGAGGTATCCGCAGTTCTGGGCGGCGGTCTGGAGCGTGCTGATCACGAGCGGCTCAGGCAGCAGCCCGGCGCCGACGAGCTGGCCGAGGGAGAAAGCGGCGGCGTTGAGCGTGCGGTTGCGCGTGCCCTTGCCGGCGCCTGAGACGTTGGCGAATTCCTGGTCGAGGGCAGAATTCGCGTAGCGTGAGAGCGTGTCGCGGTCGGCCTCGGCGGGCGGCTCGGCCTGCACCGAGGCGCGCTCGGAGATTTTGGGCCGCAGGGCGTCCAGTATCCACGCAGGGCACGGGGCGGCGTCCAGCTTGGGGGGGCGGGCGTCGGGGTCCCAGGCGTAGGCGTCGCCGTTGGGGTGTATCGAGGGGCCGCCGACGATGTAGCCGCCGTCGCCGCGGGTATCGATGCCCTTGCCGATGCGGGACGCGGAGTTCTTGACCGGGCCGTCGACCTTGAACAGGTAGTGGCGGCCCTTGCCGGTTTTCTGGGTGGGGGTCTTCGGCAGCGGGCCGAAGAGGTCTTCAAGTTCCGCGAGGCTGGCAGCGCCGTCCGCGCCGTCGATGTCTAGAACCAGCAGGCCCTGCCCCGTGGCAATGCCGATATTGGCGTCGGGCATGGCGCGCCACCAGCGGGCGACGGTCTCGGCGTCGGTAGTGGCATCCTTGACGCCATGCTCCGTGCGCGGCGTCTTCCCGCGTGGCTCAAGCGGAAACACCCGGTAGCCATTGGCGGCATACTGCGCCGCAGCGGTGCCGAGCAAGCTGGTCGGGCGCGGTCGCTGGCCGGGTGGCGGCGGCGGGGGTGGCAGTCCGTTGTTGTCGTCCGAGTCAGCCATGGTCAGCCCGCCTTCTGTGCTCTGGCGCGCATGATGTGATCCACCCACGCCTTCTTATACCCGCGCTGGGCGGCGATGCGCTCCAGCGCCTCCCGCGTCTTCGCCTGCCCGACTTCCTGCTTCTGCTGTCGGCGGAACACCGCCGGGTCGATCTCGATAAGCTGGCCGTCCACCTGCTCGACCTCGCGTGGCATCCCCTCAAAGCCAGACCCGCAATACGGGCACTCGCTGGCTGCGGCGGGCACCGTGCCGAAGCAGGTGCCGCAAGTCTTGACCGGGGCTGAGCCCTTGCGCGCCCGCTTCTTGCGGCCTTCGAGCGCCCACTCGCGCTCCTCGTCCGGCAGGCCGTGCTCGGCGATGTTGCCGGCATGGTCGAGGATGACGGCGTATTCCTTGCCAGGCGCAGGCCGCAGGGCGCGCCCGACCTGCTGCAGGTGAAGGCCGAGGGATTTCGTGGGGCGCAGCAGGATCGCGGCGGTCAGCTCAGGGAGGTCGAAACCCTCGCCAAAGAGGTCGACCGAGGTCAGCACCTGGATCTTGCCCGCCCGGAAGGCAGCGATCACCTCGCGCCGGGTCCGGCCATCGGCGCCGCCGTCGAGTTCCTCGGCGACCACGCCGCGCTCGCGGAAGGCATCGCGCACAGCGAGGGCGTGCTCGACCGAGACGCAGAACGCGATCGCCTGCTTGCCGGGGCAGATGTCGAGATAGTGCTGCACGCAGTCGCCCAGCAGGAAGCGGTCGCCCATGACGGCGGTCAGGTCGCGCGCGTCGTAATCTGCGCCGCGTGTGCGAACCCCGGAGAGGTCCGGCGGGGTGTGCGTCCAGACGCGGTACTTCGAGAGGTAGCCCTGCTCGATGAGCCAGCGGACGGAGGGCCCCGGCACCAGCGCGCGGAACATCCCGTCGAGGCCCTTGCCATCGAGGCGCTCAGGGGTGGCGGTCAGGCCGACATGGAAGGCGTCCGGCACCAGCGCGGCGACAGCGCCCCACGTCCCGGCGGCGCAGTGGTGCGACTCGTCCCACACCACGAGGTCTGGCGCCCCGTAGCGGTCGATGATGTCCGCCGCCCGCGTGCGGAGCGTCTGGACGGAGCAGAGCGTCACCGGCTCACGGTAGCGCGGGGGGAAGCCGGCGGCGATGAACCCGTGCGGCACGCCGACCCGCTCCAGCGTGCGGCTGGTCTGGTCCACCAGCTCGCGGCGGTGGACGACAAACCACGAGCGCATACCGCGCCCGGCGGCGTTGCCCATCATGGTCGCGGAGATCACGGTCTTACCGCCGCCGGTGGGCAGTTGCATCAGCACGCGGCGGTGGTGCTTCAACGCGCGGCGCGTGCGGCCGATCAGCTCGGCTTGATAGGGTCGGAGTTCGAGCATGTCATGCCTCGGCGACCGCCGCCTCCGGTGCATTTGTCAGCACACGCCAGATTGCCTCAGCCGCGATCTGCGCCGCGCGCTTAGTGTCTTCGTTGTAGTTGCCGTGCTCGTTCAACACGGCCTCTTCAGCGATGGCCGTCAGTTCTTCTAGTGTTTTCATGGGAAGCCCCAGCCAGAGTGAGTGGGGGCGACCGGAGCCGCCCCGTAGTTACGCTCGCGCGCTCACATGCCCGCGTCGTCCTCGACGACCTCGGCCTCGATGATCTCGCCGGTCTCGGAATCATGCTCAGCCTGCGGAGCAACCTGCGAGGCAGACTCGACCGCCTCCTCGGCGCCCAGCAGCGCAGCCGCGCGGCCTGCCTGCTTCCGGCCGGCGTTCTCCAGCCGCACGGTGACCGGGGCGCCGCCTTCGAGGGGCTCGTCACGCTTGTCGAGCCAGTCGCCGATCGGCTCGTCCTTGTCCGTCGAGGAGGGCCAGTATTTCGCGGCACGGCGGATCACGGTCTTGCGGGCCATCTCGTTATAATCGGTGACCCAGGGGCCCTTCGGCTCGATCGGCTTGCCGTTGCGGTCCTTCTGGCCGAGGGCGCCGGTCTTCGAGCGCTGGCGGATCTCGTCCACCTGCTCCTTCGTCATCCATTCGGGCTGCGTCCAGCTCCCGTCTCGCAGCTTGGCAACGGCATAGACCGCGACCATCTCGCCGCGATTGACGAACGCCGGTTTGTGCAGGACGGGCGGGCCTTCGGTCACGAAGTCGATCTCGAAGGTGTCGTTGGAATAGACACACTGCGCGACGATGTGCGCGATCTCGCCGGAGTTGCGGGCCTTCTTCATGACACCGGCAACCATCGGCATATACTGGACGGCATCGACCCAGCGGTCGCCGACCTTCGTGCGGAACGTGACGAGCGCGGCCTCCCGCTTGTCGATCAGCAGGCCGTCTGTCGCGGCCTTCAGGCAGGCGTCATAGATCGACTTGCGCCCCTCGGGGGTCTGGGCGGCGTCGGCAATCTGCCGATCGGCGCAGGCCGACATGGCGGCGCGGGCGAACCGGGCGGCGGGGATATGGGCGGGCAATGCCTCGGCGAACTTCGATTCCATGGCCGCGATGGCCTTGTTGAGCGGGAGTTCGTCGAGATTGATCACGGGCGCGGGCTTGGCGGCCTGCTTCGTTGCTACGGCAGTGTTAGTCATCGTTTGATACCTCGGGGTCTGTGAGTTTGAAGGCCCATTTTGGCAGGGCCAGTTGCTGCACTCCGGGCGGGTAGCCCGGCCATTCACCAGTCCGCTCGCACTCGGCCCATTTCATCAGGGCTGCGCGGCGGATGGCCTCGCCCTCGGCAATATCCGGGGGGCTGAGTTCGTAAATCGCGTGAGCGAAAGGCGGCTTGTCCTCGATGACGAGGAACACGAAGGCATCGATCTCGCCGCCAGCGCGGCGCCAGATGTCCGTGTAATGCGGTTCCTGGACGTGGTATCCGAAGTCGAGCACGCGCCGGAACCACTTCTCCGGCGTGGCGTTGGCAGTGACCTTCAGGTCCACACCCATTGCCAGCGCGGGCGCGTAAGCGTCGAGGCGGGCGCGGCATGGCAGGCCGGTCTCCGGGTCACGGGCGAAGGCCGACACCTCGCGCACGGTGCCCACACCCGTCAGCTTACGGATCAGCGGGTTGCCGACGACTAAGGTGTCGCGGATCTGGAGGGCGGCGTCGTAATCGCCCGAGGTGAGCAGCTCCTTGCCGTCATCGGCGGCCAGTTCGATGGCCTCTTTCCACTTGTTGCCGCGCCGGTCATCGGGACCGCGCACAAAGCGGGAGGCGAATTCGTCCGGTTCCAGCACCGCGCAGTGCACGGCGGTCCCGAGTTTCATCGCGTTTGATTCCTCGCGCTCGACCCGGGCATGTGCCGGGCTGCGCGTGTGTAGGGTCCAGAGCCCGGATTTCGAGACGGCCGGCACCGCAAGGTATTCCTCGAACGGCATGTCGTGCTTGATGCCCTCGGAAAAGGCGGGGGCTGCTACGCGAGCAGCCCCCCGAGGTGCACCCCCAGTCGCACGGGCGGTGATGGTGTGAATGTCGTCAGCCATGAAAAACCTCGCGGATGATGAGGATCGGCGGCACCCAGCAGAGCACCGCGAGCGGAATGATGAGGAGGCGCGTGGCGGCGCGGAGGGGGCGGCGGAGGGCTTTCATTGCGCGCCCTCGCGCCGCTCAAGGCCGAGCAGCCTTATGGCCGTGATGGCCCCGGCAGTGGCCGCCTCAATGCTCATGGCAGTTTTGCGAGAGGGGATTTCGCCGTTCAGGATGCGCCAGAGCTGCATCCGTGATATGCCGACACGCGAGGCAAAGGCCTCCTGCGTCTCCGGTTTTTCGTCTAGCCATTTTCTGAGAGGGTGCGTCATGGCCGAAACCATAACACCCCATGTTACGGCGTCAAGCCCTTTTCATAACATCACGCGATATGTCCGCTTGTAACCAAGGGAGTTACAAGAGGGGATGGCCAAGAAATCCACAGCCCCGAAGCATTACATCAAGCAGTGGCGGGACAAGTCCGGCCTGTCCCTTGCCCGCCTCGCGGCGCGCATGGAAGCGGCGCCCGGTGAGGAAATGATCAGCGCAATGAGCCTGTCGCGTATTGAGCGCGGCCTTCAGCCCTATTCTGAGCCGATCCTGGCGGCGCTCTCGGTAGCCCTCGACGTGCCCGAGTGGGCGCTTATCAGCGTCAACCCAGAGAAGGACGGCGACGTTGTGGATCTGGTCCGTTTGATCCGGCAAAAGTCGCCCACGGAACGCGAGCAAGTCGTCCGGCTGATCAAAGCGGTCGAAAATAAATCACGCCCAGCGTTACGATTTCGTCTTGACCATATAACGCGGTGTGTTACGGTCTCCCCATCAACCGGGAGCCACCGCCATGCAAACCACCACCCACGCCGAGCGCACCTACCACGCGAACTGCGCCGCGAATGCCCACACCCAGCGCCTCGCCGCCGAGGCCTGCAACGACCTCCTGACCGGGAAAGAGGCGACAGCGCTGGCCATCATCGTCGAGGCTTTGCCGGTCGAGGCGCCGCAGCTGATCGAGACGATCTTCGAGTCGCGCGGCTGGCCGGCTGACGCGGTGGACGAGACATGGCTGACCAGTGCGGGGCGCGTGGTGTGGCGGGCTTACTGCCTGTATCGCGGGGAGGCAACCAATGCACCCGCATGAAATCGCCCGCGCCCGCCGCGAGGCCGCCCGCATCGAAGCCGAGAACCTTGCGTTTCGGCTCGGCTACCTCACCGCCACGTTCGAGCACATCATTCAGCAGGCGGAGGAATTGAAGATGCGTCGCGAACTGGCATGGGCGCGCGCCTGCGGTGTTGAGCCCGCCGCGACCGCGCGAGGGCAGAAGGCCGGTACAGGCCGATGAAGTCGCGGGGCTTCCAGGGCAGCAGGAAATTCAACGGAGAGGTAAAATTCTATGACCAGTAAAGCACGGAAACTTGACCTGACGCCGGATCGCAAGGCGATCATTCAGCAGGCGCATCACGAGTGGCGCGAAGCAGGCCTCTCAACCGAGCCTGCCTGCTTCGAAGTCGCGGAGCAGGCCATCTCGGCGCTCTACGCCGGCATCGGCAAGCGGAAGCCGTACTTCGTCCGCCTCTCGTCGCCGCTCGCAGCGGAACTCTACATCAACCTGCTCTGCAAGACCTGGCCGGCAATGGCGAAAGGGGGCCAGCTCGGGGGCCAGCTCAGGGACCAGCTCAGGGACCAGCTCGGGGGCCAGCTCAGGGACCAGCTCGGGGACCAGCTCGGGGGCCAGCTCGGGGACCAGCTCTGGGACCAGCTCTGGGGCCAGCTCTGGGGCCAGCTCTGGGGCCAGCTCTGGGGCCAGCTCGGGGGCCAGCTCGGGGGCCAGCTCAGGGACCAGCTCGGGGGCCAGCTCAGGGACCAGCTCGGGGACCAGCTCGGGGGCCAGCTCGGGGACCAGCTCTGGGACCAGCTCTGGGGCCAGCTCTGGGGCCAGCTCTGGGGCCAGCTCTGGGGCCAGCTCGGGGGCCAGCTCGGGGGCCAGCTCAGGGACCAGCTCGGGGGCCAGCTCAGGGACCAGCTCGGGGGCCAGCTCGGGGACCAGCTCGGGGACCAGCTCTGGGACCAGCTCAGGGACCAGCTCTGGGGCCAGCTCAGGGACCAGCTCTGGGGCCAGCTCGGGGACCAGCTCTGGGACCAGCTCGGGGACCAGCTCTGGGGCCAGCTCTGGGGCCAGCCTCTTCGCTACATGGGCACCTATTTCTGGGGTGCGTGGGATTACCTGTGGATGTGGCTCGACGGGGGCCGGCGCGTCGGCGCCGTCTATCCCAAGGAACTTGACGCTGCGCTCACGCATCACGTCGCGCTCTGCCGGTCCGTCGGCTGGTGGTATCCGTTCAACGAGTTCTGCATCATCACGGATCGGCCTGCCGCCATCCGGCTTGATGATGCCGGACGCCTCCATTCGCCCAACAAGATGGCCATGGAATACCGGGACGGCGCGGGCCTCCATGCCTGGCACGGCACTCGCGCGCCGGCCGAGTGGTTCGAGGGCAAGCTGCCGAGCGCGGCCAAGGCCCTGCAATGGCCGAACGCAGAGCAGCGCCGCGTGGCTTGCGAAATGCTCGGCTGGGCGAAGATCCTCCGTGAGCTGAACGCCAAGGAAATCGACCGTCATGCGAACCCGATGATCGGCTCCCTGGTCGAGGCAAACCTCCCGGAGAATGGCCCGCAGCGTTTCCTGCGGGTGATGTGCGGCACGGGCCGGGAGTTCGCGCTCTGCGTGCCCAACACCGTCAAGACAGCGATCGAGGCGCAGAGCTTGATCCAAAGAATCCCGCCCGAAATGGTCGAGCGGATCGAAGTGCGAACCTAAGGAGAAAGCACATGACTGACAAGACGTTCAACGAAATCGCGGCGCAGGGAGAACTCACCATCTTCCGCATCGCCGCCCTGCCGGAAGGTATTGAGCCCATGGCAGTGACGGAGGGCCGGTTCATCGTCGGCCATTCCGAGACCGGCCATCACCACGTCATCGACGCGGCGCCGGATGTCGAAGTGTTCGTCCGCAAGGATGATCCTCTGACGATGTATCTCCGGATCGTCGCTGAAGACGTGCACGAGAAGAAGGTGAAGCTGCGTCACGAGCGCGGCCATGACACCCACGCCCCGCTGTCGTTCTCGCCGGGCATCTACCAGATCAACGTGTCGCAGGAATACAGCCCCGAGGGCTGGCGCCGCGTGATCGACTGAACCGAAGCAGCCAGAGGCCCGGTGTAAAAGCCGGGCCGGAAAGGTCTACCATGACTGAAGTGAAAGACGGCGGGGCGGCGTTTCCGCATCCAGCAATTGTGGCGATGAAGGCGCATCTGCTCGATCCGAAATCGACGGTGCAGTCGGTGGGCGTCCTGTATGCCTTTTGCATCGCCGCAAATCCAAAGGGCGGGACCGTAGTGTGGCGCGATCTGCACGACTGTATGCGCGAACGGTTCAAGCCCGAAACCGATGCCGCATGGATCAAGAAGCTCGATGCAATCAAAACGGTTGGGTGGAAACTGCACGATGCAACTTGCCGCCTCCTCGCAGCGCGGGAGGGACGCGATGGGTGAGCCGGACGATCCGTATGACTACCTCGATGACGAGGACGATGAGCCTGAAGAAGAAGGCTTTCAATGCGCTGCCTATTGGGTTGGCGATGAAAAGACTGGCGGTTGGTATTGCCCGATTGCTGGAACCGAAGACTGCGACTGGGACTGCCCAGATCATTTAGGACGATAACCATGATCCCCGACACAACACTTGCAGAGATCGAAGCTGCGGCAAGGGCGGCGACGGAGGGGCCGTGGGAGGTTGACCCAGACCTGCGCGAAGGCTTCGAGTGGAACAATCACATCATCGGCCCGGACGGCAATCGCATTTGCTTCATGGCTCACAATCCGAATGACAACTCTCGGCTTGAGGCTGCTGCCCGCCTCATCACCCTCGCCTGCAACAACGCAGCCGCGATGGCTGCTGAGATACGGGCGCTGAGGGAGGCGTTGGAAAAGCTCACAGACTGCCAGCCCGTCCCGAAGGTATACAAGTACACCGGCACAGCGGAAGTCGATGTCGAAAGCATGTTCGACGTTGGCCATCGCCACAAGAGCGGAGAGCAGCCGCGCGACTACTTAATGTCGTGGCTCTCCATGTTTCGCCCGTTCGCCTACGCAACCAAGGACGATAGCTGGGGCGAGCTTGAGAAACTGATCAGTATCGTGATGAATAACTATGTGCAAATTTTGGTAAGGGCTGAGGCCGCCCGCGCCACACAGAAAGGAACATCTGATGTCTGACGTTTTGAGAGCGCTAGCAGACCGACTGGAAGCGCACACAGAGCAGATGGCCAACACAAGCTGGGGTCTGACCATGCAGGAATGGAACGTCATATCCAACGACATCCTGCTCGCCTCCCGCACCCTACGCGCCGCGCTCGCTCCGGTGACGGACGAGGAAGTGGCTGTGGTCAAGGCTGAAAGAGATAGGGCGCAGCGCGCTTGTGAACAGATGGGCGAACGGATCACGTCGCTGGAGGCGGAGTTGGGGCGGTTGCGATCCGAGCATGACGAATTAGAGGCGGTCTTCGCAGCGCGATGGTCTGCGGACATGCGTGCCATAAAGCGCTGGCAAGAGGAGACAGGAAAAGACAATACGTGGCCAGACAGAACAAACATGGTTGGTTGGCTGTTTGATCGCGTGGAACAATTGGAAACAGCCCTAAAGCCATTCGCAGCATTTGCGCCGCAAGCAGAGCAGTTTGTTTCCGACGCCGCCAAGTCTGACGGATCACCTGTGATGCCCACAAAGCATTTTCGACTTAGTGATTTTGAACGCGCCCGCGCCGCTCTGGAGCCGAAGCCATGACCCTGGACCCGATCAAGTTCCGCGAGCTGGTGGAGGCGCGAGATGGATTGAGCGATTTGAAAGCTGCTCTCGAAGCGCGCTGCAAAACGCACGGCGAGGCCAAACGGTTTGCAGAAGAATGCGGCGTCAGCGAATCGTTTATCTCAGCAGTTCGGCGCGGCAAGAAAGAGCCATCAACGACGATCATTCGTGCACTGGGTTTTCGCCGCGTTGTTTCATACCGCCCCCTTCCCCCACCCCCGGAGAACGCGCAATGACACGAGAGACGCTGATAGAGGTGATGGCGCGGGCGATCAACGTTTCGGCAGGAGACAACAGCCACTGGAAGTTTTGGGAAGACGAAGCTCGCGCCGCCCTCCTCGCCCTCGAAGCGGCAGGGGTGCGGATGGTGCCGGTGGAGGCCAGCACAGAGATG
>CAZXQD010000018.1:0-17976 GCA_964643405.1 uncultured Hyphomonas sp.
TTGAAATTCATCTGCGTAATCACGCCGCCGCGCTCAATCCGCAGGTCAACCAGGTCAACCGCTTGCAACTGCCCGATAGCTGTCGTGACGGGGGCCCGAGACAGGGTCTTCGCGTCGGCGACGATCACGGCTTCCGCCGGTTCCGGAAAGCTTGCGCCATAGGCGATCGCTGCCATCACCTGATTGTACTTGGTGAATCCGAGTCCGCCCACAAGCGCGACTGCCGCAACGCCGGCAATCGCCCATCCACGTGCGCCCATACCTTGCCGCTTTTCCGGAGGAGTCGCTGGGTCCACTGCCTTGGTGTCCGGTTCATCATTATACGTCATGGGTTGCCTTCCGGAGCCGTGTCCGTTGAAGATAAAGTTTTCCGGGACGCGCCACTGGCGATGGCGCGGTACAACTGGATCTGCGCCCTCAGGCGTGCTGCAGCAGAGGCGGTCAGCTCATCGTCCGCCGCAAGCAGGACGCGTTCGGCGTCCAGTACCGTGAGGAAGGGTTCTCTGCCGAGTTCAAACCGCGCGCGGGCGAGCTCCTGCGCCTCCGCGGACGCATCGCGCGCTGCCTTCAGGCGGGCGGTCCTTTCGGCTTCCTCATTGTAGGCCGATAGGGCGGAATCGACTTCCTCCAGCGCCTGCAGCACCGTTTGCCGGAAGCGTGCAAGGCTCGCCGCCTGATTGCCACCAGCCTGCTCGATGCGTGCATAGATTGCGCTGCGATCGAACAGGTTCCAGGTAAGGCGGGGCCCGAACCCGAACGAGAAAGCATCGCTGCTCGTGAAGTCAGCCAGATCGGCCGACGAAAGCCCTGCCGAACCGGTGAGTGAAATGGAGGGATAGAGTTCCGCAGTCGCGACGCCGATCCGCGCGGCTGCGGCCGCAAGTTCACGCTCAGCAGCCCGCACATCTGGCCGTCGGTTGATGACGGTTGCAGGCGATCCCGTCACAACGAAATCCGGCAGATCCGGCAATCCTGCGGGCGCAGCAAGCCGGGCATCAAGTGTGCCTGGCTCAAGGGCCAGAAGCGTCGTCAGGCGGTTGCGGGCGGCCGTTGCCAGTGTCCGCAATTGCGGAAGGCGCGCCTCGGTCGAAGCGACCTGCGCTTCCGCGCGCGCAAGGTCCAGCTGCGACGCTTTCCCATTCTCCGCCAGAATGCGGGTCAGTTCCAGCGTACTGCGCTGGTTCTCGAGGTTCTCTTCCGCGACTGCGGTGCGCGCCTGAGCTTCCCGCAGGTCGAGATAGGCAAGGGCAATGTCCGCCGCGATGAGGCGGGCAAGGTCATCGCGGGTCGCTTCCAGCGCTTCGGCGTTTGCTTCGGCGCTTTCGATCTGGCGCGCAATTCTTCCGAAAAGATCGATTTCCCAGCCCGCCGCGACGCTTGCTGAAGGACTGACCCGGTCTTCGGCTTGAAGGCCGGGAAACCCGGTCGCCGCCACGGATTGCCGGTTCGCCAGCGCGCTCGCTTCCAGGTTCACCGAAGGACGCCCCAATGTGCTTGTCTCGCGCAACAGGGCACGGCTGGCCAAGACACGCGCCGCCGCTTCTTCAAGGTCGAGATTAGCCTCCAGGCCTTCGTCAATCAGTCGTGCCAGTTCGGGGTCAGTGACTTCGGACCACCAGGCGCCTTCGTGTGGCTCTGCTGCTACTGCTGAGCCGCCCGAGGGAAACTGCGCCATTGTGACCGGCGGCTGAGGCGCGGAATAATCAGGCCCTGCCGTCTGACATGCGCTGAGCAAGACGGCCAATACCAAGGGCGCTGCCAGGTCATGCAGCCGGCCTCGGCCTGCGCCGCCAACGGACAAGCCGGTAGGGATGGGAAATCCGGAAGCGGTCGCCACAGCAGGCCAACCTTTACAAGTAGGGAGGATACGATACAGTACCGTACTTAATTGCCCCAGCGACATCGGCAAGGGGTGTCATAAAAGAATCATGTTCTGCTCGATCTGATGAGGCCAAGCGTAAGCACAATGAAGAACCGGCGTCCGGAAACTCAGCCTTCCGGCCCATCGGCGCCGGACACCCGCATTCTGGACGCGGCCCGAAGCCTGTTCTTTGCCCACGGCTTCTCGGCGGTCTCCACCGACCGGCTTTCAAAAGTGGCCGGAGTGTCCAAGTCGACCATCTACAAGTATTTCGGCGATATGGCCGGAGTGTTCGCGGCCGTCGTCCGCCGGGAAGGCGACAATTACCAGCTCGGCTTCGACACGCTGCCGGGCACCGCTGATGCTTTCTGGGCGTCGTTGGTCGGATTCGGAGACCGCCTTCTCACGCTACTGAATCAGGACTTCTGCATGGAGCTTGATCGCATGCTCCACGAAGAGGCGCGCAAACAGCCCGATCTCGTCCGGAATTTCTACGATCTTGCCTATGGCCGGGGCCATTCGGAGGTCTCCCGCATGATCGCACACGGCAAGGACAAGGGCTTCATCACGAAGCCGCAATCCGCAGCCGACCTCGCTGACAATCTCTTGTCAATGTGGGAAGGACTCTGCCTCGTGCGCTCACGTCTCGGCCTTGCGGATCGACCGTTTGCCGATCCAAAGCAGTGGTCGCGCCAATGCGTGAAGACACTCTTCGAGCGCGACGCCGAGCACATTTAACCGAAGCGGACGTCCTGCAGGCGAATCGCCGGCTTAGCTGCCTGCGTTCACAACAATGACAACCGCGCCGCGTTTGCGTCCAGTCTGCACGCGGCGATGAGCTTCCACAATGTCCGACAAGTCAAACCTCTGATCAATCACAGGCCGCAATGCACCCGTCTCGACAAGGTGTACGATCTCTTCCAGATCCTCCGCAGGCGGACTACCGGAAATCCCCATGATTGCCCGTTTCCCTTTCCGCAAGGAGGTCCAAAAGGCCTGAAGCATGTCTTCCGCTTGCTGGACCAGGAAAACAAATCGTCCATTGTCTGCAAGGAGTCGGCGGCTCGCTGAAAAAGAGGTTGCGCCAACGGTATCGAGGATCAGGTCGTACTGCGCTTCGCTCTTCAGGAAGTTCGTCGTGGTGTAGTCAATCACCTTGTCCGCGCCCAGCGATTGCACCAGCGCCATGTTTGGCGCACTGCAAACGCCGGTAACTTCCGCGCCGGAATGCTTCGCAAGCTGTACCGCAAACACGCCAACCGCGCCGCTCGCGCCAATGATCATTACGCGTTCTCCGCACTGCAAGCGGGCAAAGTTGCGAAGAAACTCCAGCGCCGTCAGGGCGCCAAATGGTATGGCTGCTGCCTCGTCGAAACTCAGGCTTTCAGGCTTCAGCGCAATCGTGCTCGCCTCTGGAACCGCGATGTATTCCGCGTTGGCACCCCGGATGCGGAGTCCGAATACGGCGTCACCTTCGCGGAACCGCGTCACGTTCCTCCCCACCATTTCCACTCGCCCCGCGAACTCCATTCCCGACACGGGATTGCGCGGCTTCAGGATGCCGAACAACAGGCGCATCGGAATCCAGAACATCCCGGCACCCGTGAAGCCACGCAGGTGGGCGTCGCCTGATGTGACCGAACTCGCATGCACCTTCACCAGCACTTCATCGGGCTTGGGCCACGGCCATTTGATGTTTTCCACGGCCATGTTGCCCGGTGGACCATAGCGTCGGCAGGTGGCGGCTTTCATCCAGGGTTCCTTCAGCGCGAGTTTCGCCGTTGGTAACCATGCTGCTGACAGTTGGTAATTGCCGATCTGCGTACCCAACGTATACAGATCAGTATGAATTGGCGATCCGTAAAATTCGACTGGAACAGGGCCCGCGCCTTCCTCGTAACCGCCGAGGAGGGATCACTCTCCGCCGCCGCACGCGCGCTCGACATGACGCAGCCGACGCTCAGCCGGCAGGTCGACGCGTTGGAAAAGGAGTTGGGGCTTGTCTTGTTCGAAAGGGCAGGTCGCGGCCTGTTCCTGACGCCGAGCGGCCTCGAATTGCTTGAGCATGTGCGCCAGATGGGCGAGGCGGCATCGCGGGTCTCCCTGTCCGCGTCCGGGCAGTCGCAAGCCATCGAAGGCAAGATCAAGATAACGGCCAGCGAAGTCTATTCCGCCTACCTCCTGCCGCCGATCCTCAACAAGCTCCACTGGGCCTATCCGGGCATCGAGATCGAACTCGTTGCCTCGAATGCGCGGATAGACCTTCGCCGTCGCGAGGCCGACATCGCGATTCGCAATTTCAGCTCCACCGATCCCGAAATCATCGTTCGGAAGCTGCGAGACGATAGCGCGTATCTCTACGCGTCGGAACGCTATCTGCAGCGCATTGAGCCATTGAAAACGATGGCCGATCTCTCAAAGGCTGAGTTCCTCGGGTTCTCCAACACGGACGCGCTGATCGACGGCCTAAACGCGCATGGCCTGAACCTGACCCAGAGCAATTTTCCGATCACCTGTGACAGCCATTTCGTACAATGGGAGCTCGTAAAGCGCGGCGCCGGCATCGGTGCCATCACCGCAAACATCGGCGACCCCGAGCCCCTGGTCCGCCGCGTGTTGCCCGATATGGCACCCATCGTGGTGCCGATGTGGCTCGCGACGCACCGCGAACTGAACACCAGCAAGCGCGTGCGCACGGTGTTCGACTTCCTCGCGGCGGAGCTTTCGCGGCAAGGCACCCATCCGCCCCTTTGACCATCAATGGCGGTTGTTGTCTGGCAGACCCACCCGTCGTCGCCAGCTCCTCGTGAGGAGGAGAAGCTCAGATCAACGCTGCAAGCCGTCTGAGCCCGCCACTGCAGCTGAGGGGCATATGGTGCCCGGGGGCGGAATCGCAAGCGCCCTTATTGCCCTGTTTTTAGAAAGCAAATAAATTTGGCGCATCGTCGGATGCCAACAATCTGCCAACAATTCGGCAGCTGTCGGACTTGGATTAGGGTTCGATTCCGAATTCCACAACATATCCGACAACATGAAGTCCCTGACCCTAAAGCCGGGTCAAGGGGGCTTCGTCAAAGAGGTTGCCGATCCATCTCGAAGCAAGAATTGTGGAGCGAAGATTGAAGTTATAGCTACGTCATTGACTTATGCGTCAATGACGTATATATCGGGATAGCGCGATGTCGATGCTGACAGTTGTTGAAACACCGGAGTTTATCCGGCGATCACACTCTGCAGGCATGACGGATGAGGAGAAAGCTGATCTGATTTCGGCGTTGGCGGCCGATCCTTAGGCGGGCATCAGTCTCGGAGGCGGATTGAGGAAGGTGCGCGTCGCCCGAAGGGGCGCAGGCAAAAGCGGCGGATACCGTGTGATCCATTTCTACCGCTCTCGTGACATGCCTCTCTTTCTGCTCACCGTGTTTGCGAAAAATGAAAGGGCCAACATCTCTCCAACCGAACGCGCCGAACTGATCGAACGCTGTGATCTCATCGCTGATACTTATGGAAAGTGACATGACCAACGCCGCCGCCAGCATCAAGCAAGGCCTCCAAGAGGCGCTCACCCACGCCAAAGGTCACAAGACAGGCGCACGGGTTCATCATATCGAAGTGCCGGAGCCTGATGTGGCAGCAATCCGCGAGCGCTCAGGATTGTCGCAGGCCGAATTTGCTCGCAGCATTGGCGTCGCCGTAGGTACCCTGCGAGGCTGGGAGCAGGGGCGCCGGCGCCCTGAAGGCCCGGCGCGGGTATTGCTCGCGCTCATCGAAAGGCGACCCAGGATCGTGCAGGACGAGCTACGGAGTTAAGCGCTCATAGCTAACAACAAGCTGCTTAATCGCTCTTGCCGTCTTGCACTTGCCTTCTCTGTTGTTGGACAAGGCTTCGTGAGATCGTCCAATTAGTTTCTTTCGAGCGCATTCAGCCGAAGCGAATTGGCAATCACGGAGACGGAGGACAGGGCCATTGCGGCAGCTGCAATCATGGGGGAGAGCAATGCGCCTGTGATGGGAAAGAGAACGCCAGCGGCGATGGGGATGCCAGCAGCATTATAGGCGAAAGCAAAGAAGAGATTCTGGCGGATGTTTCGCATGGTTGCCCGCGAAATCGTCCGGGCCCGTACAATGCCTCTGAGGTCTCCCTTCAGCAACGTAACGCCGGCGCTTTCTATGGCGACATCCGTGCCGGTGCCCATCGCGATACCGACATCGGCGGCTGCGAGGGCCGGGGCGTCATTGACGCCGTCCCCCGCCATGGCCACGACCCGGCCTTCGGCCATCAGGCGCTTCACGATCTCGGCCTTCTGGGCAGGCAGGACTTCGGCCTCGACGGCATTGATGCCGAGTGATCGGGCGATTGATTCTGCGGTCGTGCGATTGTCGCCTGTCGCCATGACGATATGCAGGCCGGCATCCTGAAGGGCTTTTAGCGCGTCCGGCGTTGATGCCTTCACCGGGTCGGCAATGGCCAGCACCGCCAGCGCGGCGCCATCGACGGCGAGATAGATGGCTGTTGCCCCGTCCGCCCGTCGGCGCTCAGCAAGCGCTTGCAGCGCGGCCGTGTCGATACCGAGTTCGTCCATGAAGCGCTCAGCGCCCAGTGCTACTATCTGACCCTCGATGACCCCAACGACACCTTTTCCCGTGGGCGAGTCGAAGTGTGCCGGTTCGGCAAGTGCAAGACCTTTTGCGCGGGCTGCGGCGACGATTGCGGTCGCCAAAGGATGCTCACTGACGCTCTCGAGACTTGCGGCAATACGAAGGGCAGCGTTTTCATCAGCGCCCCGCGTCATATCCATCCCGACAAGCGCCGGCCTGCCTTCCGTCAGCGTCCCGGTCTTGTCGATGAGCAGCGTGTCGATCTTTTCCATGCGTTCGAGCGCCTCGGCATTCCGGATCAGCACGCCGGCGCGCGCGCCCGCGCCGACGCCGGTCATGATCGACATGGGCGTGGCAAGGCCCAGCGCGCAGGGACAGGCGATGATCAGCACCGAGACGGCCGCGATCAGCCCGTAGGAGAAGGCAGGGTCTGGTCCGAACATGAGCCAGCCGAAGAAGGCCGTCACAGCGATGACGATGACGGCTGGGACAAACCAGCCCGACACCTGGTCTGCGAGGCGCTGGATGGGCGCGCGGCTGCGCTGCGCGTCGGCGACGAGATGGACGATCTGGGAGAGCATGGTCTCGCTGCCGACCCGCTGCGCTTCAACGATCAGGCTGCCGGTCTGGTTTACCGTTGCGCCAATCACCCGGTCACTTACTGACTTGGTCACGGGCATCGACTCTCCCGTGACCATCGACTCGTCGATTGAGGAGCGCCCTTCGGTGACGATGCCGTCCACCGGTATTTTTTCTCCGGGCCGCACGCGCAGGCGGTCACCGGCGATGACCGTCTCAAGCGGCACATCTTCTTCAGTTCCATCCGCTTTGATCCGGCGCGCGGTCTTTGGAGCAAGGTCGAGTAGCGCCCGGATAGCGCCCCCGGTCGCTTCACGCGCTTGTAGTTCGAGTACCTGACCGAGCAGAACCAGCGTGATGATCACGGCGGCAGCTTCAAAATAAACCGGCACGGTTCCGTGCGCCGAGCGCAGCTCGGCCGGGAACAGGCCCGGCGCGATCGCCGCCACCATACTGTAAATCCAGGCCGCACCGGTGCCGAGTGCGATCAGAGAAAACATGTTCAGGCTGCGGCTTTTTACCGATGCGGCGCCCCGCGCGAAGAAAGGCCAGCCCGCCCAGAGCACCACGGGCGTTGCCAGTGCCATCTGGATCCAGGGATTGATCGTGGGCGGAATGAACCGGTCAATTCCAAAGAAATGTCCGCCCATCTCGATGACCAGCAAAGGCAGTGACAGCACGACGCCGAACAGGAAGCGCCGTTTCATGTCGTGCAGCTCGGGATTGGGGCCGCCGCCTGCAGTCGGCGTCATCGGTTCCAGGGCCATGCCGCAGATCGGGCAGGCTCCGGGACCATCCCGAACGATTTCCAGGTGCATGGGGCAGGTCCACTGGCTGCCCGGGGCCGCTGTCTTTGAAGGCGCCTCGCTGGCGTGATCGTGGCAGGCGGGTCCGTGGCCTGCGTGATCAGGCATCTGCGCTTTGTGCACCGCAGAACGAGTCATGTAGGCAGAAGGATTGGCTTCAAACTTGGATTTGCAGCCCGCGCTGCAGAATAAGACCTCGGCGCCTTCATGCGTGAGGCGGTGCGGGGTGTCGGCCTTCGGGGTCATGCCGCAGACCGGGTCACGTTTATCCGGCTGATCCGCGCTTGGCTTTGCTTCGGTCGAGGACATGCCGGTCTCCTGCGTGCTCAAAACTAGAGTTCGGCATATACCCCTATACCGTATCGGTCAATTACCCCATAGGGGTATATGTTGCTCGACGCGTGATCGTATGCGGAGGTGATCTTTCGCTAAAGATCAGGTTGGAAGGGTTTGGTCAGCTGGCCGATGTATGAGGAAGGATAACCCGGGGCATCTTCGATACCGAGATCGTCAGACGCGAACCTGCGTCGCGGATCGAAAGAGGCGGTGCCCAGCAAGCGGTCCCAAAGCGTCGTGAAGAGCCCAAAGTTCACATTTCCCTCCCTGCCGGACTTCAGGTGATGAAACCGGTGAACGGGCGCCAGGGCGAGTATGTAGCGCAGGGCGCCGATCCGCATGTCGGCATTCGAATGTTGCAGCAGCAGCTGGAGGGCGACCGCGAAGGCTAGCAGCATGGCGACTTCAAGCGGCATGCCCGCGAGGACGAGCGGCAGGGTTCCTGCGGTCAGTTCGATGGCCTGATGGACCGGGTGCTTCATCAGGCCATTGAAGCCGTACATCCGCTTCACGCTGTGATGCACGGCGTGGAAGCGCCATAGCGTATTGTTGTGGTGGCTGGCCCAGTGAACGAGCGTGATGCCCACGTCGGCAATAAGAATGGCGAGGAGAAGCTGTCCCCAAAGCGGCCACGTATCAGGCCACACAGACGGAAACGGCATGAGCGCGGCGACTATAGGAATAAGGAGAGCCGAGGCAACAATCGAAGTTTCGTTAACGAGGAAATGCAGAAAATCTCTGACCCCGTCGTTCTTGGAGCGGTTCCAGTCCTCCTTATACGGAATGAACCGTTCGGCCAGAAACGACACAGTGATTGCCGCGATCAGCAGGCCGAAAAGCGACAACTTCGGAGCGCCCGAAGTCACCAGCATGACGGCGGCGGCGTTGAAGCCGAGAAGCATCAGGGGCGCGTAGGTCCAGCGGGTTATCCATTGCAGCGCATTCATCTGGGTCTCGTTCCTTTACCGCAAGGCAGAAGACGGCCTTGTGATGCGGACACTAGACGGCGCGGCAATGCTGTATTGAACGATTCAACACTCCGGGGCGGCGGTAGCGACCCGGACATCCAGGCCCGAAAGCCCTGCGCCGGGTGCAACCCCAAACCAACGGTGCATGCGGCGCGTGAAATGGGACTGATCGGCGAAGCCGCCAGCCTCGGCCGCTTCAGCCAGACTGGCTGACTCAGAAAGCGCACGGGCGGCGAACTGCAATTGCCGCCATTGCAGGACGTGGGACATCGGCGCCCCGAAAGTCGAGTGAGATAGCTGGCGCAGGCGGCTTGCCGAAATGCCAAGCGCGTTCGCGATCCAGCTTGGCGAGGCTGTCGCCGGGGCGGTGTCGAGAAGCGCGATTAGTCGGTGGTCTGACATGATCGCCGACTTCGCCCTGGGGGAACGGCGAAGCAGGGTCCCAACCGCGGCCTGCACATCCAGCGTGTTCAATGCGGCCGCAAGGGAAGGGACGACGATTGAAATGCCATGCCCTGACCCCGGAGGATCAAACTTGGCGCTGTCGAGATAGACGCTGCGCAGTCTGGCGCCGACCGGGCCAACCGCGTGCGATAATCCTGATGGAATGACGGCGTAGTGTCCCGCCGGGACCGTATGAATCTCTGGTAGACATACGATTTCCAGCGGACCATCGAAGCACGCCGTCAGTTGATGAGCCAAATGCGCGTGCGGGGCGTTGGCGCCTGCGAGGCCCTCAAGGATGGCCCAACCATTCCCGATTGTGAGAGAGCCTCGCCAGCGCGTAGCTTGTGTCAATGTCTATCGCCCTCAGCGATCTTGGCTGACGACCAATGGATGTGCACAATTTTCCAGGTGCCGTTTGTCTCCTTCAGGACCATGGTCTCCATCAGACGGCTGTTGACGGGTTTGTCCCGGAATGTGCCTTTGGATACCGCTTCAGTAAGGATGGTGACGAGGCCGCCGCCTTCAAAAATCCGCTGCCCCAGCACTTCTGTCTCGACGGCTTTTGAGAACTCGATGTCGGCGCCCATGTGATGGGAGCGGTATTCCTCTAGCGAGCGTTCGATGCCGCCGCTTTCTGCGATCTGCACGTCGCTTGCCAACAGATCTGCGAGAGCGGCTTCATCGCCTGCGTCGAGCGCGGCGCCGAACGCAGCCACAACTTCGACCGGCGACTTCGGCGTGTCAGGATGCGCCCCGCCATGGGCAGACGCTGTACTTACGCAGCCCATCGATGAAACGGCAGCGAGGCTCAACAGGACAGCTTTCATGTGTATCTCCTTGTTTGTTCAGACCAGAAATCATCATCTCGCGGCACAGTTCCCGAAGATCGCAGCAAACAGGACCCCGTCAAGCTACCGCGCTGCCGCCGGGGCATGCAGCTCAGTTCTTCTTCGCCCGGGACGAAGAGTGGGTATGCACAACCTTCCACTGCTCGCCGGATTTTCGAAGAAGCAAAGTTTCCTTTCAGGTCCGGTCGAGTTTGTCGCCCGTCTCTGCAATCGTGCCCTTGATAGCCGTGTCACTGACCACCCAGGCAAACGACCCTTCATAGAAAATCTGTACGTTGGAGAAATCGAGCTGCAAGTCCGGAATAGACGACCCCTCAGGTACGACATGATTTTCGATCAGGTCGGCAAGTCCTGAGTTCTCGCCACCTGATTCAAAATAGCGGGCGCCGGGAAAATCGAGGAAGTGTTGCCGGAACGGTTCTGCGTCTCCGTTTTGCCATCCCTTTTCGATATCAGAAAGTATGCCTGAAATTTGCTGAACGTCTGAAAGGCGAGACGCTTTACCGTCCGCCAAAGCAGCCGGAAGTTGACTCACTGCTGCAAGCGCAGCGGCGGTAAGGAAAAGCCGTTTCATAATCAAACTCCCGTTTCTGGCGGACCGATCAGGGTTGTCGCCGTTGCAATGATGATGATGACGAGCAGGAACAGTGCCGCGTCAATTCGCAGTGTCGATCGCAGCGCCGCGCGGCCCTTCAGCGCATCAGCGGAAAGCTGGCGTGTGATGATCGTCATGTTGAGCGCGCCGAGCCCGAGTATCAGTGCTGCGGCAACTAATTTGGCGGCCAGAAGCCGTCCGTATCCGGAGCTGAGCGCCGTCAGGAAATCTCCGTCGATCCTCCAGAAGAGATAGAGCCCAGAGGCAAAAACAAATGGCACGATGAACTTTGCGACCCGGCTGAAGGCTTCGGTGCGTTCCAGAACGTCCGTGTCCGTCATCGCGGCGCGCGGCCAGAGGGTGACCGGGGCGGCGAGCCAGAACCCTGCGATCAGCAGATGGCCCGCCACCACCCAGGGCGCGAGACCAGGCGCCTCCAGTCCCGCGGTGTGCCCGGTCAAGCCGAAGCTGGCGCTGATGGAGACGGCTGCCAACAGAAGCAAGGCGCGCTGCCCTGTCAGCCAGGCTAAGACGAGGAGCCCTGCGCCGGCGAAAAGCGCGAGCGCAGGTGGACCGCCGCCGGCCCATGTCCATTCGAACTGTTCTCCCGAGAATGCCGCGCCGAGACTTCCACCCATCTGCGCGTTCAAAACCAGCAACCGGACAACCGCGACAGCGGCGACTGCGCTTGCAATCCAGACGTATACGCGGCGGCCGCAATGAAGCCCCAGCGCCCCGTGGAGCGCCGCCCCGATGGCTCCAAGGCTAACTGCGTAGAGCAATACCTTTGTTACGATATTGGAGGCGTCCAGCAGAGGCATGGCGGCCAGACCTTACTTCAGTTCGAAGGTCGATTTGCCGGTCATCGGATGACCATCTTTCGACATCGTGCGCCACTCCACGGTGTAGAGACCGGGCGCGAGGTCCGGTAGCGGAACTGTGAATGTGGCGGCCGGTGCCTTTGGCGGGGTGAAGCCAATCTCGACGGCCTCTCCTGCTCCGGTTTTCACCGAGAACGCGATCAGACCGACGGGTTGGCTGAAGCTGAACGTGAAGTCGTCCGGTAGCACTTCGATGACGGCGGCATCCGCGATGCTGGTCGTCTTGACACTGACATGCGCGAACGCAGGCGCGGCGGAGAGGGCGAAGGCCAGAAGTGTAGCGGTGATTACTTTGGAACGGGGCATTGTGTGTCCTTTCGTGGACGGTGAGCTGAGGTTGGATGCGGTTCAGAACCAGAGCCTGATCCCGGTGACGAAGGACAGCGTTTCTGTGTCTTCGCCCTGGGCGCGGGCGAAGTCTGCGGTCTCGCCGGTCGAGGCTTTCCAGTTGACGCCGACATAGGGGGCGAACTGACGATCGATCTCGTAGCGCAGGCGCAGGCCGATCTCGGCTGTCGAGAGACCGGCGCCTGTTTCAAGTTCGGGCACGTCCTGGACCGCGAAGTTAAATTCCGTGCGGGGTTGCAGAACGAGGCGCTGTGTCAGCAGGAACTCATATTCCGCTTCGAAGCGGGCCGAGAGGTCGCCTTCTTCGCTGAGGAACACAGCGCCGTCGACTTCGAACCAGTAAGGTGCAAGGCCCTGAACACCGGCCACTGCATAAGTGCGCGACGGGCCAGGTTCGAAGTCATGGCGGATACCCGCCTGGAGGTCGAAGTACCGTGCGATGGGGCGCGACCAGAGCGCCTGCACCTCGACCTCTTCAAAACTGCTGCCATCCAAATCGTAGTCGATCTCGGACTTGATCCAGAGCCGGTTCTCATCCGTGCCCCACCAGCCCTGACCCTCCAGAAGAAGGGCCGGTGAGCCCTCGCCGGACTGGTATTCGAACCGGTCGGCGAGAATCATGTAATTTGTCCCTCCGCCGTGTTCTTTTTTCAAGGCGTCCTGAGACGCCTTGAACTCATTCTTGTCCCAATAGACTTCGGCCTGCGATCCGGGTGCGGGCGCCTCCTGAGCAAAAGCAGGGGTCGCCGCAAGCGGCAAGATCAGGACGAGTGTCGCCATCAATTGAGCACTGGTCATCAACGGTGTCCTTCGTGGTTCATACCCGTCATCGGGGCTTCTTTTGGCGGATCTTCGTCAGTCGGCGGAGGAACCGCAGGCCTGTGCTCTTTATGCAGGTCGTCAGCGCCGGCCGCCGCACCTCGTGGCAGAACCGAGACGACCTGCATCATGCCCGCATGCATGTGGAACAAGAGGTGACAGTGGAAGGCCCAGTCGCCGACGTGGTCGGCCGTGACATCGAACGAGACGCGTTCTGCTGGCTTGACGAGGACCGTGTGCTTGCGTGGCTTGTGATCGGTATCACCGACAACAAGGTCGAAGAACATGCCGTGAAGGTGGATCGGATGGCTCATCATCGTATCGTTGACGAGGGTGACACGCAGACGTTCGCCTTCATGGAAAATGATTGGTCCCTTGACCTCGCTAAGCTTTATCCCGTCGAACGACCACATGTAGCGCTCCATGTTGCCGGTGAGATGGATCTCCATCTCGCGGCCAGGCGCCCGTGCGTCGGGATTCGGTGTCAGGCTGCGCAGCTGCGAATACCGTAGCGCCCGGTGCGGCACATTCTCGAGACCTAGTCCCGGCTCGTCGATCCGGCTCACTTGCACCATCGCGACGTTATCGACGCCCACGCCCATCTTGTGGTCGTGGCCCTGCGGGACAGACGCAGGCATCTCCATGGCCCCGTGATCCATGCTAGGCATTGCGCTGTGGTCCATTCCTGCCATGCTGCCATGGTCCATCCCGGCCATCGCGCCGTGACCCATCGCACCGTGATCCATCGACGCCATGTCCATGCCCATGTCGCGGTGCGTGAGCGTTGGGCGCTCGCGCAACAGGGGAGCGGTTGCGACCAGTCCGGCTTCAGGGGCCAGCGTCGCAACAACCTGTCCGGACCGGTCGATCGATTCCGCAACCAGCGCGAAGGCGCGGGCCCGCGTCGGCGTGACAACGACATCATAGGTTTCCGCAACACCAATCTGGAACTCGTCGGTCTCTACCGGTTGGACATTGAGCCCGTCAGCGGCAACCACCGTCATCGGCAGTCCAGGGATCCGGAAATTGAAGATTGTCATTGCCGACGCGTTAATGATCCGCAGGCGGATGCGTTCGCCGGTTTTGAAGATCGCGGTCCAGTTGTCCGGCGTCGCGTGGCCATTGATCAGGTAGGTGTAGACCGAGGCGGTCGCATCCGAGATGTCGGTCGGTGACATTCTCATGGCGCCCCAGGAGGCGCGGTCCGCGAACGCTGCGCCGAGTCCATTTTCGCGGGCATCCCTGACGAAGTCACCCATCGTCCGCTGCTGGAAGTTATAGACCGCAGCATCTTTCTTCAGTCGGGCAAACACCTTGTGCGGATGTTCGAAGCTCCAGTCCGACAGGACAAGCACGTATTCGCGGTCGGCCGCGACAGGGTCCGGGCCAGCCGGATCAATGATCAGCGGACCGTAATGGCCAAGCTGTTCCTGCAAGCCCGAATGGGAGTGGTACCAGTACGTGCCGCTCTGCGGCACAGCGAATTCATAGGTGAACGTCGATTTCGGCTTTATGCCAGGGAAGGAGACCCCGGGTACACCGTCCATGTGGAACGGCACCAATAGCCCGTGCCAGTGGATCGATGTGTCTTCGTCGAGTGTATTGTTGACCTTGAGGGTCACCTTTTCGCCTTCGCGGAACCGGATGAGTGGGCCGGGCAGCGTTCCATTGATCGTGATGGCATGGCCGGAGCGGCCACCGATTTCGACGGCGCTGTGGCCGATGGTGAGGTCAAAGGCATTCCCGGAGACTTCGAAGATGCCTTTGTTGCCGGCACCGGCGCTACGCGCCCAAGCCGGGAGCAGGGCGCTGGATGCCGCGAAGAGACCACCGGCGGCGGCCGTGCGGAGGAGATTGCGTCGTGTGAGCATGGGTTCGAACCTTGTGTGAGGAACGCCTGCCGCGCGACAGAGGCGCTCTGCGCGACAGGCGACCGGATCAGTGCTGGCTATGGTCCTGCGCAGGCGCAGGCTTTTCGTCTGCCGGCGGAGCATCGGATGATTTCTTCATCATCGCGCACATCTCCTTGCAGTTCATGGCCTCGGCATCGGCCGCTTTCATGTCACCCTGTGTCATGCCGTCCATGTTGCCATGGTCCATGTCTTTCATGGCGCCGTGATCCATTCCCGGCATGGCGCCATGATCCATCCCGCCCATGTCGCAGGATTTGCCGCTCGCTGCCGAAAGCGCCATGGCCGTCTCATGCATCTTGCCCATGCAGGCGTCGTGCAGGCCTTTCGGGGCGTCGAGCGAACACATCGCCTCGATCTTGTAAGACTTTGATTTTGTGTCCTCAGTCAGAAGGAAATGGACGCGGTCGCCGGCTGCGAAGGCCGAAAGGTCAACGCCTTTGGCGGCCTTGAAGTCCATCGTCATTGCGTCCCAGTTGAGCGCAGCAATGGGAGCGTGATCGATGGTAGCTTTTGAAGCCTTGACGTCGAGGCCTGTCACCGTGCCTTCGCCCATGGGCAGGCCGCAATGGTTTGTGTGCTGCATTGCAGAAGCGGCGCCGTCGCCTTCCAGGGCGAAAGCGGGCGCAGCTGAAAACGCCATCGCAAGAGCGAGAATTGAGCGGGAGAGTTTCATGAGTGAGTTCCTGTGAATGATCGATCTGAGTGAGCGAGCGCAAAGGCGCACGCACGTTTGAGTGATGAAGCAACAAACTGCTCAGCCCGGAGGCGGACGCAGCGATCATCCCGGGATCAATTCTGCAGGCGAACTTTCAGGGTTACGAGAGAGGGGCTGGGCCGGGGCGGCCCTCGGGCGGGTTCAAACTTCGAGGTCGCGAGCTTGAGTACCCGGCTGGTTTCGTCGGCGGGTCTCGCTGGAAGAACCCCGAAGTCGACCGGAACAACGCCAGCCGCCTTGGTTGAGGAATCGCTCGGCAAGGCAACCGCTTCGCACCCTCCGCAGTCATGACTGTTATCTTGGGAAGCCGGGTCACAGTGATCAGCGTCAGGCGCGTGATGGGTAACTGCGGCAGCGTCATGGCTTGTCAGAGCAGCTGCAGCGACTGCTGGTAAGGACACCGCCTGCGCAACAGCAGCGCACGCACACGCTGCATGCCCGCCGCCCAGCACGAGCAGGGTGAGGGCAATAATCGCGCGGCGAAGCGAATCCATCATGGAGCGTTGACCAGCCAATTCTCACCGTTTAATTATACCCCCAAGAGGTATAAGTCAAATGCGCCACGCCCCACCTAAATCAGTTGTAACTCGTCTTCGGAGAATTGAAGGTCAGGTACGCGGTGTGTCCGGCATGGTCGAGGAAGGCCGTTATTGTATCGATATCCTGACGCAGGTTCAGGCGATCAAGGCTGCGCTTGGCAAGGTTGAAGACGAGCTGCTCAAGAATCACGCCGCGCACTGTGTAGAAGAAGCCATCCGCGACGGTGATGCCGAGACCCAGCGGCAGAAGTTTTCCGAGCTGGTGGACCTGTTTGGAAAGTATCGGGGCTGAGCGCTCTCAAGATTGCTGAATCATCAATGTGGCAGGGCAAGCACGATTTTGGCGACTACTTTTTCGCTTATCGCGGGCCCGCTGGCGATAATGAGCGCCATTCCCACGCGACGCTCCAGGTGAGCTGGGGCTTTGGTAACGCGCTCCGCATTGAAACACCGGCCGGGCTGCTTGTTCACTCCGACCCAGTCTTTATACGCCCCGGCACGCCCCACAGATTGTTGCCGGCAGGTTGTATCCTGCTGATCCTGATTGAACCCCAATCAGCAGTCGCCCAGCATATCATGGCAGAGCTGGGATCGGAGAGTTATGCAGCGCGGCGTGACATATTTGATCCGGCTCCATTTCTGCATGCCGATTTGAGTACGGCGATGAGCACTCTTGCAACCTTGGCATCCGCGCGCGTCCCGCAGATCGACGAGCGTCTGGAACAAGCGTTGTCCTTCCTCAGAACAGCGCCGCTCAAAGCAGGGGTATCTGTCGCAGCCCGGCAAGTTGGCCTGTCAGAATCGAGGCTGCGGGCGCTCGCGCGCGCTTCTCTGGGAGTTCCGCTGTCCAAATGGTTGCTGTGGGCAGCTGTCGGCCGGGCTGCTGGCGCCCTGCGGCAAGGCGCCAGTCTGGCAGAAGCAGCGATTTCCGGCGGCTTTTCAGATCAGTCGCATTATTCGAGGACGTTGAAGCGACTTACAGGGGTCCTGCCATCGACGGCGAAGATCCTGCTCCAGTAATGCCAAGCGAATCGTTCAAGACGAGGTGATTGCCAGCACCTAACCTGCTCTGAAACGAGGACAGGTGCGCATTGAAGCCAGGTATCAAAAAAGCTTTTCAGGGTGAGGTGGAGGCGGCACGTTCGGCCTATGCCGCCAGGGATTGGTTGTCAGCCTTCTACCACCTCGAGCGTGCGCATATTGTTGGGCAGCGATACTTTGTCTCTCACATGAGCACGCATTGGTGGATGCTAAAGGTCGCCTTTCACCGGACGGATTGGCGCGAGGGCCGAGGTCAGTTGATTCGGATGTTCGCTGTGGTGCCAGGCTACGTGTTTGGCTGGGTACCAAAGGGGAATACCGGTGGGGCAAATGTCTCTCCGTTGCGCGCAATGCCGATCCCTGAAGACTTGCGCGAGCCTTTGACAGGCTACAGCGTCGCACGCGACATGGTGGGACGGGCGGCCTTGCTAAGCGTGCTTGTAACGCTGGCTTGGGCGAGTGTCTTTCTCCTCGGGGTTTGGGTCCAAGCCGGCGAAACCCGAACAATCAAAGCTGCTTTCAATGGTACATGCGTGCGGCTTGAGGGGCTTAATGGGGCTGAAGACATCGTTTTGGATCAGGTTCAGCGTGTAGCCTACGCGGTCGGGGGAGACCGCCGTTCTTTCAGGGGAGGCGGGCCAGGACGCGCAAAAATATGGGCAATCCCGCTTGATGAACCAG
>CAZXQD010000018.1:17986-45126 GCA_964643405.1 uncultured Hyphomonas sp.
AACCAGCAGGGGCCACACGCAAGGACCTTGCGCCGCCGTCACCTGAAACATTCAAGAGCTTTGGAGCGGACCTTTATGCGGACCTGGACGGGAACCACTGGCTGTTCGTTGCAAATCGCGCCGAGGAGCATCACGCGATCGAAGTATTCAGGCTTGAGCCCGAGGGAACATTTGAGCATGTTCGGAGTATAACATCGCCTTTGCTCCACAATCCGAATGATCTTGTCGTGCTTGGTCCCGATACGCTTCTCGTGACACTGGACAAAGAAGCAGATGCTGGAACGCTGGCTGAAATCATGGAAGGCGCTCTAAATCGGCCGACCGGAAAAGTGCTTCTGATCAGCGGCAAGGATAGCATGATTGCCGCGGACGGGTTGTTGATGGCGAACGGTATCGCCCTGTCATCAGACGGCAAGCAAGTATTTGTCGGCGAACTTGTGGGGCAGTCTGTCGTTGTTTTTGATCGGGATCAGCGCACCAACACCCTGACCAGAAACCGGAGTATTCCCGTCGGAACCGGTGTTGATAACCTGACCTTTGCTGATAGCGGTCTTTTATATATCGCGGGCCATCCCAAGCTCTTGTCGCTAGCTCTCGGATACCAGCGGCGCGAAGACCAGCCTTCGCCTTCCGAAGTTGTATCACTTGATCCGGCCACAGATCATATAGGGCGTGTGTTCATTGACGATGGTCAGCAACACGCAGCATCATCAGTCGCGTTGGTTGACACTGTCCTCGACCGGATTTTCATTGGATCTGCTTTCGGACCCCACGTGTCAGTTTGTGACAGCGAGGCGGCCTTGTGAGACGAGCGAAACGCCTTTCTCTCGCTGTGCTTGGTGTTACGGTGTTGGCGCTATCGGCACTTTTCGCAATGGATGCGCACCGCGGTTACAGGTAAGCAAGGTTAGGTGTTGAATGGCGCAGTTCCAAATACACAAAGCTCGAGGCATTCGAATCAACACGGCGTCTAGTCGTCAAAACGCCGGTTCTGGATCAAACTGAATGAAGATCTGGGGTCACAGCAACGGGAGTGTGCTGTGACCCCCGCCAAGTTGCCTTCGGGTTGGCCGGCGGGGTTCCTGACCCCCAGGATCGCAAATTCATAGAACCCGTTTGAGTTCCGAGTAGGCTCCATTGGTCCGGAGCGTGACTTCGACGCTTACGCCACTCCGGTTGCGCCAGTACCAGCCGTGCGTGCCATCGAAGTCAGCGGTGAGTTCTCCCGCGTCGCGGGTTTCTGCCCGGCCTTTCCGGTAGCTGGTAAACAAGCCGCCAGCGCCATCTGCATGAAGATCCGAGTTCACATGCCCCGATGATGCGGTCCACTCATAAGTAGCCACTTCGCCCTTCTTCATGCTGAGCTTGATTTCGGCGGCCTCATCTGGCGCCAGGGTAAGTGTGACCACATCGCGCCAGGCTTCGGGTTCTGCCTCCTGTGCCGATGCTGCGGGGGCAACGTCTGGCTCTACCGTGCTGGCGACCATGGCGGAAGCTTCGGTCGTGCTCACCTCAGTCTCCGCTTCGGTCGCCAGTTGCTGCTTGATTTCTCCCATCTGGGTGAGGCCGAGAACGCGGCCCACACCGGTCGGATCAATCGCATACTCCGAAGGCAAAACGACCGTGACCAGAATAACAGCGGCAGTCGCAATCGCGATTGCCGTCGAGCGCAGGAGCTGCGGCGTCGTCGGAAGTTCGGCGCGGGTGGGCATGTCGGTGTTGTACATGAGCATGGTCTCCTAGGCGACGAAGTAACCGGTGAGTTGGTAGCCGATCAGCAGGAAGCCTGCGGCCATCATCACCATGTTTGCGGTGTAAGCGTGTTTCAGGAAGGACGGCGTGCGCCGCCAGAAGCCCATGGCGATCAGGATCGCGCCGAGGGCGAGCAGCTGGCCAATCTCGACGCCGACATTGAAGGCAAGGAGGTTCGGCAAAAGGCCGTCCTGCGAAATCTCGTAATCGAGGATTTTCGAGGAGAGGCCGAAGCCGTGGCAGAAGCCGAAGATCAGCGTTGCCGCTTTGGTGTCCGGCTGGAAACCGAACCAGCGTTGGTAGGCGCCCATATTGTCGAGCGCCTTGTAGACGATCGACAGGCCAATGATTGCATCAATGATGTAGCTGTTGATGCCGAAATTGAAGAACACGCCCGCCAGCATGGTGGTCGAATGCCCTATGGCAAACAGGCTGACATAGATGCCGATATCCTTCATCCGGTAGAGGAAAAAATTACGCCCAGCAGGAAGAGGATGTGGTCGTATCCGGTCACCATGTGCTTGGCGCCGAGATACAGGAAGGACATCAGGTGGACGCCTGAAATTTCCTGGATATAGCCCTTGTCACCCTCGGCAACGGCGTGGGCGAGAGCTTCGCCCGGTAGGGAAAAAGTCAACACCGCAAGTATCAGGACAAAACCGAGAGAGAATGGACTCGTGCGCCGCCAACCTTTGCAGAGTTCAGTTCGCATTTGTCGTTGCCATGCTGTTCGCGATCCTTTGCAGCGTTTTGCGCTTGCACGCTGAATAAGTGACAACGCGCGGCGATGTCGAGCTTTTGAGCAATGACATCGGACGACGCCCGCAGTCTCGTTCGATGGCTGCAGTCTGTTCCGCAGTCAGAGGAATGATTGCATCAGGAATTGATATGCAGGCACTCAGGGATGCAACCCCAAACATCAGCAACACAGCGCGCATCTTGGTTCTCCTTATCCGAATGACAACCCGAACCGGCCGGCGAGCCAGACGGCCAGAAGATAGAGGCAGATCGTGAGTGCACTCGCGGCACTCAGCGATAGCCAGAAATTTGTTCCCCGATCTAACAGCGCGGGCAGGATCAGAAAAAACGGCAAGCTTGGGATGACGTACCAGAGCGTCGCGCGGGCATGCCGGGCGATCAGGGACGCGTCACCACCCGTGTCCCGCCAGAGCCAGATGATGGCAAGGATGGAGACCAGCGGCAGGGAAGCGACCAGGCCGCCCAATCCCGGCCACCGCCGGGCTGCTTCAGAGATCGCCAGCACGAGGACGCCCGAGAGAGCGGCTTTCAGGATCAGGTGCAGCATGTCATTTCGCCGGCACAGCGGCGCCTCCAGAAGCAAGCAAACACACAACTGATCTCCGCTACATCGATCCATCTTTTCGCGGCGCAGGCGTTCTGCGAAGGCTCAATCCAATTCCCAAGGGATTCCTCCCATGGCGAACTATGTGCTCTGCCCCAACCACCCTTCTGTCCCAGCATCGCGATATCAGGCCCGATAGGTGAGGAGGCGCAGCGCATTTGCGACCACCAGCAGGGTCGAGCCCTCGTGGATGATGACCGCGGGGCCGATCCCGAGGCCAAGCAAGGTTGCCGGAATCAGCAACGCTACGATGCCGAGGCTGAGCCAGAGATTCTGCTGGATGACGGAGCGCGCCCTGCGGCTTAGACCCACCGCAAAAGGCAGCGTACGGAGGTCATCGCCCATCAGGGCAATATCGGCTGTCTCCAACGCGACATCAGAGCCTGCCGCGCCCATGGCGATGCCCACGGTCGCGTTTGCCATGGCGGGCGCGTCGTTGACGCCGTCGCCGACCATCGCGACGCCTTTGCCCTCAGACAGTTCAGCAATCTTGCGGACCTTGTCCTCCGGCATAAGGTCGCCGAAGGCCGTATCCAGTCCGACCTCTCGGGCCACGGCATCGGCGACCGACTGATTGTCGCCGGAGATCATCATCATCCTGCGCAAACCGAGCGCACGCAGTTGTTCGATCACCGCTTTTGCTTGAGGTTTTGGCGTATCCATCAAGCCGATAACGCCGAGGAATTGATCGCCTTTCGACACAACCATCAGCGTCTGGCCCCGGCTGAACATGTCGGACGTGATCGCCGTAAGGTCTACGGCCAGGGCCTTGGCATCCGTTCCGTTGAAGAAAGCGGGCTTGCCAATTAGGACAGTTTCGCCTTCGACGATCGCCGAGACGCCGCGGCCGGTGAGGCTCTCGAAACCGGTTGCAACCAGCGCGGTGTCTCCGATGCGCGCTGCAGCGTCGCGAACAACCGCCTTTGCCAGGGGATGATCGCTGAGCGCCTCGACCGCACTGGCAACCCGCAGCAAGTCAATCTCATCCGTACCGGCGAGTGCCTTGACCTCGACAATGCGCGGCATGCCCTCGGTCAATGTACCAGTCTTGTCGAACGCAATCGCGTCGAGTGTTCCGAGCGCCTCAAGCGGCGCACCGCCCTTGATGAGAACACCGCCGCGCGCGGCGCGGGCGATGCCGCTCAGAACCGCGCTGGGGGTCGCAATCGCAAGCGCGCAGGGGCTGGCGGCTACAAGGACCGCCATCGCGCGGTAGAAGCTCTCGCGGAACGCCTCGCCAAGCACCGGGCCGCTCAAGGCGACTAATACGGCAAGCAGGATGACCGCTGGCACAAATATCTTCTCGAACTTCTTCGTGAAGGACTGGGTCGGGGACTGCCGGGTTTCAGCAGCGCTGACCATGCTGATGACTTTTGCGAGCGCCGTCTCGCCAGCCGCGCGCGTTACGCGGATTTCAAGGCTGCCCGCGCCGTTGATAGTGCCTGCAAATACGCGGTGCCTTGCAGGCAGCGCATCAGGAGACGCAAAGGCGGCCTCGATCTCCGGCACGGCAGATTTGTCAGCAGGCGCACTTTCTCCTGTAATGGGTGCCTGGTTGACGCTGCTCTCGCCCTTGATCACGAAACCATCGGCGGCGATCCGCTCGTTAGAGCGGATGATGACCTCATCGCCGGGGCGCAGATCAGCCACTTTCAGCTCAGCCTGCACGCCGCTGCGGCGCACAAGCGCGGTCTCGGGCGCCAGATCCGCCAGCGATGTGATCGCTTTGCGAGCCCGGTTCATGGCGTAGTTTTCAAGCGCATGGCCGATGCTGAAAAGAAACAGCAGCAGCGCGCCCTCTGCCCATTCGCCGAGAATGGCGGCTCCGGCGGCCGCCACGATCATCAGGAAGTCGATTTCGAATTTTCCGCTCGGAAGCTTTTCCGCGACTTCCCGAACGGCAAAGAAGCCGCCGAAGATATAGGCGCCTTGGAACAAAGTCCGGCTGACCCAGTCCGGAGCCGGCGAAAACTGCTCAAGGAGGAAGCCTGCCAGAAGGCAGGCTCCGCACAGAAGAGAAAAGGCGAGCTCGCGGGCACCTGAGCCATCCTCATCGTGGTGATGGGTATCCCCGGAATCTTGCGAACTCGCCATGACTGTATTCCCTATCCTGAGCTTACTCTGCGGGCACTTCCCCACCTAGCGTGCGAGACGGGACGCCCGCACGTGGGCGGAACCCGTGGACAATCCGGTAGAGTGCCGGAAGTACGATCAGTGTCAGGAGCGTTGAGGAGATGATGCCTCCGATCACGACCGTCGCGAGCGGGCGTTGTACCTCACTGCCTGCGCCGACATTGAATGCCATCGGCACGAACCCGAGGCTCGCGACGAGCGCGGTCATCAGGACCGGCCGGAGGCGCTGGAGCGCGCCTTCGCGGATTGCCGGGAGCAGGTCTTCGCCGGCCTCCCGACGTGCCTTGATGAAGCTCAGCATTACAACGCCGTTGAGAACTGCCACACCGGACAAGGCAATGAACCCGACACCCGCCGAGATCGATAGCGGCATGTCCCGCAAGGCAAGGGCCGCGACACCTCCTGTCAGCGCGAGCGGCACGCCGGAGAACACGATCGCTGCATCTCGTGCGGTCCCGAACAGCATGAGTAGCAGCCCGAAGATGAGGAGGAGGGCCACCGGGACTACAATTGAGAGCCGGCTGCTGGCGGATACGAGCTGTTCGTAAGTCCCACCATACTCGATCCAGTAGCCAGGCGGCATTTCGACGCCCTCCGCCACTGCTGTCTGCAGTTCACTGACGAAGGAGCCAAGGTCGCGGCCGCGCACGTTGGCGGTGACCACGATCCGGCGTTTGGCATTCTCGCGGCTGATCTGGTTAGGCCCCATGATGATCTCGACGCTTGCGAGCTCGCTGAGCGGCAGGAACGTCACACCGTCGATCGTCTGCCGGGAGTCCGGTAGCGGTATCGGCAGGCGCTTGATCGCGGCGACATCCTGCCGGAGCGTTTCAGGGAACCGTACGACAATGTCGAACCGGCGGTCACCTTCGAAGAGCTGGCCAGCAACCGAGCCACCGAGCGCGGTGGAGACGACGCCCTGGACATCTTCGACGCTGAGGCCGTAGCGCGCGAGCGCGTCCCGGTCCGGGATCACGGACAAGACCGGCAGGCCTGTAACCTGTTCAGTCTTGAGGTCCTCGGCGCCGGCAACCGTCGATGCGGCCGCCTCGACCTGTTCGGCCGTTTCCAGCAGGACATCGAGATCGTCACCATAGATCTTCACCGCGACGTCACTGCGCACGCCCGAGATCAGCTCATTGAACCGCATCTGTATCGGCTGGGTGAACTCGTAATTGTTGCCCGGGATCGTCTCGGCAGCTTCCTGCATTTCGGCAACGAGGTCGATCTTGGACTTCTTGGGATCCGGCCATTCCTTGCGAGGCTTGAGCATCACGAAGGTATCGGCAACACTCGGCGGCATCGGATCTGTCGCGATTTCGGCTGTGCCGAGTTTGGCGAAAACCCGCTCGACTTCCGGGAACTCCATCAAGCGTTTTTCGAGCTGCGCCTGCATCTCGACCGCCTGTGTGAGGCTCGTGCCGGGAATGCGAAGCGCATGAAGCGCGACATCACCCTCATCCAGGTTCGGGATAAACTCCGAGCCAAGACGCGTTGCACCAAAGCCTGCCATTGCTGCCAGAAACATGGCCGCGATTACCGGCACCGCCGGAAAGCGAATCGCGGCATCGAGGGCAGGGCGGTATGCGAAAGCTGCGCCGCGCATCACGGTGCTTTCCTTCTCCTCGACTTTTCCGCGGATCAGCAACGCAACTGCGGCTGGCACGAATGTCAGTGAAAGGATCAGCGCCGCCGTCAGAGCAAGCACGACCGTGAAGGCCATCGGGTGGAACATCTTTCCTTCGATGCCGGTGAGGGCGAAGATCGGTAGATAGACCACCGTGATGATGATGATGCCGAAGATCGACGGCTTGATGACCTCCGCAGAGGCCTCGGCGGCGAGATTGAAGCGCTCGTCCTGCGTCAGCAGACGGCCTAGCGAATGCTGAGCCATGCCAAACCGCCGGAGGCAGTTCTCAACAATAATCACAGCGCCGTCGACGATCAGGCCGAAGTCAAGCGCGCCAAGGCTCATCAGGTTGCCGGACACCTTGTTTTCGACCATGCCGGTAATCGTCATCAGCATGGAGAGCGGGATCACCATCGCGGTGAGGATGGCGGCGCGGATGTTGCCGAGCAGCAGGAACAGGATCACGATGACGAGGAGCGCCCCTTCGACGAGGTTCTTCTCGACGGTGGCGATCGTTCGGTCCACGAGCAGCGTACGGTCGTAAACGGTCGTCAGCGTCACGCCGTCCGGCAGGCTGGGGCGGATAGCATCGACCTTTGCATCGACCGCCTGCGACACAGTCCGGCTGTTTTCGCCGACCAGCATGAACGCCGTGCCGAGCACGATTTCTTCGCCGTCCTGCGTTGCCGCGCCGGTGCGCAATTCCTTGCCGAGTTCGACCGAGGCGATGTCCGCGATGCGGACCGGTGCGGCGCCGGTATCGGCGACGACAATCTGGCGCAGGTCGTCGAGGGTCCCGGCCTGGCCGGGAATGCGGACGAGATTCTGCTCGCCATTGCGTTCGATATAGCCCGCGCCCGCGTTGGCATTGTTGCGCTCAAGCGCCGTCATCACATCCGCAAGCGTCAGCCCGAAAGCCGCGAGCGCCGACGGGTCCGGCACAACGTGGATTTCTTTTTTGTAGCCGCCGATTGTATTCACCTCGGTCACGCCTTTGACGCCGCGAAGCTGAGGCAGCACGACCCAGTCGTTCAGCGTGCGCAGGTCCATGGCCGTCCATGGCTCGCCCTCCGGCGTCGTGGCGCCGGGCTCTGACGACAGGACATACATGTAGATTTCGCCCAGACCGGTTGCGATGGGTCCGAGTTCCGGTGTCACGCCCGGCGGCAAGGCTTCGCGAGCCGACTGAATGCGCTCCGACACAAGTTGGCGCGCGCGGTAGATGTCGGTGCCTTCTTCGAACACCACAGTAACCTGGCTCAGACCATATCGTGAAATCGAGCGGGTATAGTCGAGGCCAGGGAGACCAGCGATGGCGGTCTCGACGGGAAAGGTGATGCGCTGCTCGGCTTCAAGCGGGGAATACCCGGCGGCTTCAGAGTTGATCTGGACCTGCACGTTGGTGATGTCCGGCACGGCATCAATCGGCAGGCGCTGGAAATTGTAGATGCCCAGTGCGGCAAGGCCGAACACGCAGGCGAGGACAAGCCATCGCTGGGCGATGGAGAAGCGAATGATCTGTTCGAGCATGGGTTCCGGGTCCTAGTGATCGTGGCTGGCGCCGGACTTGTCGATGTCCGCTTTGATGAGGAAGGAGTTGGCGGTGACGTAGTTCTCACCCGGATCGATGCCGCCCAGGACTTCGACGAACTCGCCGTCGCTCCGGCCGAGTTCAAGCATACGGACTTCATAAGTCTCGCCGTACTTGGCGAACACGACTGTGAAATCCCGGAACCGTTGCAGGCCGCTTTCACGGACCGCGAGGGGGACTTGAGTTTCGGATGTATCGACGGCCGCCGTTACCCGCATGCCGGGCGCAAAGCCGGCGTCACGCGGCAACACCACCCTGGCAATCAGCGACTGCGTGCCCGCTTCCGCGAGCGGCAGGAAACTATCGATCTTGCCTTCGACGATTAGGTCGCCCCCGGCGAGTTGAACAGCGACGTTCTGACCGCGCTTGATCAGGCCAGCATCCTTCGGGAATACATGGAGTTCCGCTTGGGCTGCGCCGATATCGCCGATCACGAACAGCGGCTCGCTGGCTGCGACATCCCCCGCATTTGTGCGGCGCTCAAGGACCGTTCCAGAAATCGGTGCGCGTACGGAGTAGGATTGCAGGCTGCTCGAATTCTCGACCTCAGCCAGCGTATCTCCTTTGCGTACGGTATCTCCGACCGTTTTTGTCACGCGCAGGACACGGCCCGGATAGACAGCGCGGACATCTGCAGTCGCGGACGGCGTGAGTTGTACTGTGCCTGAAAGTTCTACACGCTCCCGGATGAGCGCAGGCCCAGCGGGTTCGATCTGAACGCCAGCATCTGTGGCAACACTGTCGGCGATGGTTGTCCGTCCCTCGTAAGATTCATAAGCCCACTTGTAGGACTGTCCGGCGTGGGATGCGCTGACCGCCACATCGAATGAATGTGGCTCGGCGACGACACCGTTGCCTTTCAGATACTCAGCCTCCGGCATAAATTGAAACACGTCCTTCTTTCCGCTCAGACGCGACAGCGTGACTTCCAGCTTGACCGTGGACGGATCAACCGGCTTTCCTTCGAGTGTGGGATACACCCTGTATTCAGGTTCCACCCCTGTTTCAAAGATCGTGACTTCCAGTGCGAAAGCGCCTTCTTCGAGCAACCGGCCTCCATGAGGTCCTTCTTCAGGCTCACCTTCTTCAGCCCCGTGTTCGTCGCCGTGGCCGGCCTCTTCTTCAGAGTGGCCGTCTTCTTCGGTATGGCCTGCCGCTTCGGTCTGGGTCGCAGAAGACGCGCCGCAAGCGGTGACGATCCCGGCCATCAGCAGGGCCGCGAGACTGAGGGTAAGGTTGTATTTGAACCGGTTCATGGGGCAATCTCCTGAAGGGGGGCCGGAAGGTTGCGGGCCTGGATTCGAGCAAGCGCGGCTTCGGCGAGATGATAGGTACGAAGAAGGTTGAGGCGCTGCTCGCGCAGATCGAACAGCAGCCTTTGGGCATCAAGGACGTCGAGGTAGGAGAAGGCTCCGCGCGCATAGCCATCATTGGCAAGCGCCACAGCGCGTTCGGCTTCCGGTAAGGGGCCAGTTTCGAGTTGGCCCAGAGCGTCGGTTGCGCCCAGCGCGGTTCGTTCCAGCTGGGCGCTTTCACGCAGCAGGGACTGGCGCAGCGCGTCGGCTTCCGCTTCCAGCTGGCGAGCCTGGGCGCCGGCCTTTTGTTCGTAGGGTGCGGCGCGCTTCGGGGCGCCAAGCGGCACCGAAACTCCGCCAAGAATTCCTACACTTTCGTCGGTTCCGAACTTGCGGACACCCGCGCTCCAGGTCACATCCGGGACGCGCTCGGCTTGGGCCAGCCGAAGCGCTGCCTGCGCCTGCCGGCGCTCAGCTTCGATGCGCGCGAGTTCCGGAGAACTTGCAACGTCAAGCGTATGCTCGTTGTGGCCTCCGCCTGGAGACAAACCGCAAAGGTCCACGCCAAAGTCTGCAGCGCCTCCCCAGAAATCGGCGAGGGCAGTGCGCAGGCGTTCAGCATCCTGGGTGAGGCGCGCGAGTTCGCCCTCTGCCACCATGGCGTCCGCCGCTGCACGGGATCCAGCCAGTAGGGGGTCACGCGCGGCTTCGACCCGCTTCTTGATCAGGGTCTCAGCCTCGCGAGCCGCTGCCAGTCTCTCTGCTGCGAGCGACGCGCGCGCCTGCGTCAAGGCAAGCTCGACATAGAGCGCCTGTATTTCGTAAGCGATATCGGCCTTGCTGATAACGACGCCGGCCTCCGCAATCTCTACGCCGCGTTCGGCGAGCGAGGTGCGCGCTTCGCGTTTGCCCCCGCGTTCCCAGACCCGGTTAAATGTGCCGGTGACTTCGAGACTGTCGATCTCAGCCGCGAGGCCGATGCCCGGAAAGTTTTCGAACTCCAGGCTCACGGTGTCTGACGGCCGGAGCGAGGCAATCGCGCGCTCGCTGCGCGCTGTTGCGACTGCAGCCCGCGCCGCGTCCGGTCTCAGGTCGCTTTCGATAGCCTGCAGAATTGCCTGCTCAAGTGAAAGGTGCGCGCCTGTCGCATCGGTATTGCTCGGGCAGGTTTCCGCAAACGCCGGCGAATAGCCGATCGCTGCCATGAGCGCGCCAGCCGCGCCCATTATTTTGGGTAACATGAGTCAGATTAATCCCTTGCCGGTTGCTGTCAGAACGCAGACGGTCGCCGAGGCGAACGCGAGCTATGGACGCAATCAGGCGCGGGGTGGGCGTTCCAGGGCGGGCGTAAGGGCCGAGCGGGCTCTCTGGTCCCGCAGAGCCGGAACCGATTCGTCCCGGTCCACCAAAGCCGAAAGTTCAAAGGCCTCGCTTTGGGTCATCGGCACATGACAATTGCCATGGCTGTGTATGCCATGTTCATGCGACGCCGGATCATGTGCATCAAAATCATCGTGCTCGTGCAATTCGAGGTGCACCGCAGCGCACGAATGCTGCTCATGCGGGTCGCACAAGGGTTCCGCACTGGCAGGCAATGCCAGAAAGGTGAGTGCCGCCAGCAGGGGCATCAACCGCTTCAAAAGGAGGCGCGCAACCTTCATCATACTTTTTGCTTAGCTCGATTTTCCTTCGAAGTCATTAAGGACTTCCAGCCACAGTGACGCATCTGCTTGATCTTGTGTGATATTATCGCGTCTCAGAGCGTCGCGGCGTTCCAGTTGACCTGTTTAACAAGATGCAGGATGGCTCAGAATGCCGGGCGGGAGGGAAATCCGGCCGCTGACGGGAGTTACGGTCCAACGGACCTGAAGAGCCGGCAAGAGATCGATCAAATGGCCCGCCATGAGCCGGATGAAGAAAGACGTTGACCGGAGCAGAGCGTGTGCGGATCTGCTCAAAAGACGAGGTGTCAGATCAGGCATCGGTTCTGGGTCCGAGCTTTGACAGGGGGCAGGACAACCGGCTGTTCCTCGCAACCCTCGCCAGTTGCGGCGGGTATCCCTTTGATTATGCGGCGCGCCGGCAAGGTGAAATGAAGTAGAAGGATGAGGCTGTCCTGAAGCCAGAAGTCGACGGCTGTCCCGGAACTGACGATACGCGTCCATCATTCGCGAGCGCGCCAATGACGCATATAGGGTAAAACTGCCCGACAATCCCTCAGATAAAAAACACCGGTGCGAAGCCGCCGCCAGCTGTCCTGAAATTGGTTGTCTGGCCGCGGTAAAGGCGCGCTGCTGCCAGCAGCATCATGCCATTGTATGTATAAAGCCTCACATCTGTTTTCAGCGTCTGCGCCGTACCATCAAGCAGGATCTGGCGTTCACCAGGTGCAACAAGTTCCTGGGCGATATAGTCTGCTTGCAGAATTTCTTCCCAAACCGAACGCGTCAGCTTGTCTCCGCGGTAAACCGCTTTGCCGCCGTGCCCCGATGTAGGCTTGAAGAACAGGCGCTTGCGATTCGCCCAGAGTTCTGACGAATTCCCTAGCGTGACCGATACTGTACGGGGAATGGAAGACAAGGCCTTCAGTATTGACGGAGAGATACCCCAACTTTCGAGCAAGGCGCTGTCGGAGAGGATGGTCAGGTTTTGCTTATGCGCCAATACGGCATGGTTACGGGGATTGGGTGTCAGGACGACGGCGTTCGCAAGGTAGGCTTCGCGCAGGACCGCGTGGGTAGGCTCTGACAAGCTGAAATCCACAAGCCGGTTATAGACGAGATCAATCTCGCGGCCGCGGGCGATCAGCTTCCCGTCGATAAGGGTTAGCTCAGATGGGTCCGTTACCATTGCTTCGATACCCGAAGCTTGAAAAAGACGCTTCGCTAGCAGGAACTCAGGATAAAGATACTGCGCCTCAGGTTCATCATCTATAATCGCAATGGTACTTGGGCGGAGGGTGCTGCGCTGGCGTTGCCATTCCGCCTCGAACATCGCGACTACGGCACGGTCAAAGGTGCTTGCGTCGGAAACGCTGATGAATGGTTGAACTGCGTCACAACAGGCAAGTTGTGCACGTGCACCAACAGCGTTCAAAAAAGCCCCGCCCGCATTTGTGTTGATTTCGATCAGCCGAGGCGGACCGCTTCCGAGATGAAAGTCATAGCCCATCAGGGCTCCCCGGGGACCAAAGTCGTGCTGCGCAATTTCGGGCGCCCACGCCAGAACTGACTTTGTGTATCTCTCGGTGCCCGCTAACGTTTCGATTGCAACCGCGATTGCCATCATGGCGGCACGGTCCGCCTCGGGCAGGAAAACCGGTACCTCGGAAAAGAGATGCGGGCGGCTGGCGATATGGACATCATAGAATGCACTGTCGCCAGCTGCAGATTGTAGCGCCGCCGCGAGCGCCTTCCTGTCAAGCGTGATGCAGAAGCAGGTTTGGTTGAAGTTTCCGGCCAAAGCCCGGTCCGCAAGCAGGGTGGCCTGGTCCCCTGAAACTTCTGTGACTACTCTGGGCGGCGGCTGCAAGCCATGTTCGTCTGCGATCATTTCATCACCTTGAAGTATACAGGCCGCAACTCTTGCAATACCGGCGCCCCCAATACTTAGCACCGCGATTCCGATCGCCGGTATTCGATTGCGCTCGAGCAGGCCAACACGCATTTCAATCCAGCTGCAACACACATCTCTGTGTCAGCTCTCTGATCCGCTTGTGCCCTCGGAGGGTGAGTTGCTGAATGAGGTTTTGTGCGGTGTTGTAGCAAGGTTTCTGCCAGTTGAACCTGCCGACATCGCCGGCTAACGCGCGGGGCTGGCTAGAGGCGCTGCTATCAGGCGTTTGACCGGCGCAGAACGGCGGCGCGGAGAGCAGTCGTTCCCTGGTTATCGCCGGCGGCGATCACGATGCAATCTGGCGCATTGTTTTGTAGATTGAAACCGGGCTGTCGGCATCGAGCCATGCCATGAATTCTTCCAACAGACGGATTTTTCGCAATGGTTCGATTTCGAATTCCACGGTAATCGAGCCATATGATGACCCTGAGCCAAAGTGTCGGGTCAAGCTGACCAGGTCGACATGGCATGCGGTTGGCTCCCAAAGTGCAGTTTGCGTGGCGAATACTGAATGTTAAGGCCGTGTCACTGACGTGCGCGCCAACGCTGTCGGCGCTTCAGAGTCGATCGCAGGGACAGGGCAGGTAATCCTTACACGGATGCCTGAAGTTTCGTGAAGCGCATCGGACTGCAACACCCACCATCGACATGTATCCTTCGGCCTCCCCGCTTCGCTTGAGCAACGCGCAGTGCGCTTCCGGCGGGTGTAGCCAGCATGAGGGCCGATTAGCGGCTCGTTTACGCTATTCTTGAAATCGCGAGAGACGCGATATGTGCGTCGATCTTCGACACGGCGTCCTGGCTGAGCGGCAGATGCCTTTTCTCATTGCGCCAGGCTGATTGGAACCGTTCTACCGTGTCCGTGGCCGCGCGCCGGACGAGGGGCTCCGGCAATCCCGCTTTTGCGGACAGGTAAGCAAGCTCGTCCAGCGAGAGCTCTGCCATCTTTCTGGTCCGGGCATATTTAAGCGCCGCATACTCATCACTGATATACACAATGGTCGATACGAAGTCATAGGCCGGGGCGAGACTTGCCGTGCGGCGGTCGCGGTAGATCAAGGACCAGTTTTTCAGATGCATGTCGGCATTGCCGATGAGCGCATTGAACACCAGACGCCGGATGAATTCCTCCACGCCCTGATTGCCTGTCTCGATGGCAAGAACCTTCGCGATCGACCGGTAGCTCGCCCGCTCGTGCTTGCTCGCCGGCATGATTCCGAACACCTGCGCGAAGTCTTCGATGTGAATGCGCTCACCGGCGTCTGTCCTGTCGAACCGCCGGATCGCGAAAACAGGCTCATTGATGCGGTTCAGCTCAGGCGGGATGCCTTCAATCGCGTCCTGCGCCACGAGTTCGATTTCGGGAATGTCGATGCCGGCGAGGCCTGCCAGGCGCATCATGGCGAATTCGTTTTCCGGCACCCGGGCATAGGTTGTCGACGGCAGTTTCGCGATCCAATCCCCGCCCGTTCCGTGGACCGGAATGGTCAGGCCGCCGCGCGCCGCCTTCAAGGCCGAGAATTTCAATTGCACCCCGGCCAGGGAAAAGCGCAGCGCCCTGGAACTTGCCGGCCGGTCTGACGCATCGTCTGCCAGGTCAACGTCTTCAAGCCAGCTCAGTCCGTCCGGCGAGACCACATCCATGGCGCCGGGCAGATCCTGGCCCAGCGCCCAGAGCAGGTGGAACTCACGGACCGCTTTGACGCCCGCGCGCCTTGCCAGGTAGTCACGCAGCGGACCTTCTGGCAGGAGGTTCGAGAAGAAGGGCGCGAGGCTCGTCTGGGTCGGCCTGAGTTGTTCAATCAGTCCGCCGGCCTGATCCTTGAAGGACAGGCTCAGCGTCGGCCGGGAAGGGTCTGCGATATAGTCTTCGGTAAACGAAAAGATCGACCGGTCGCCGGGCTGGAGGGTCAGCTTGCCGATCACTTTGCCGTAAAGGCGCACATCGAGAACGCGGACCTCATTCATCGTCGTCGTCCAGTGTGTAGGCAGGCTGCTGTCCCGGCGCGTCGGGGGCGCCGTGTGCTTTGGCATTGCGCAGACGGATCAGGGTCTCGAGACGCGGCCGCAGTTCGTCCAGGGCCTCTGGCTTTGCATTGTTCAGTCTGGCGCTCGCCTCTTCGAGCAAGGCGAGTTCCGCTTCCGTGAGGCGCGCCATGTTCAGGACGGCCAAGGCGCTCATCGCCTGCTTCAGCTGGCGATCGTCCGGATGCGCGCGCTGCAGGTTCTGCAGATTTTCCCCGATACGCCGGATGACCCGTGATTTCTGCCTGGGATCCGCGTCGCTGGCGAGCTCCTTCAGGATGGCCTCAATGGCCGGCAGGTGGCGTCGGTCAGCCAGCACCAGTTCAAGCCCGAGCGTGCGTGTCAGGTCCATAAGGCTCGACAGCCTGAGGTCGATGTCCCCGGACTCAATCTTTGAGATACGCGCCTGATCTGTCCCGGCGGCGTCTGCCAGCTCGCGCTGACTTAAGCCCTGACGTTCGCGGGCAGCCTTGAGCGTGGTGCCCATTTCTTCCAATACGTAGCGCATGATGACTTCTCAATCATAATTTTTCAGTTTGATGTATGATGGAACATTTAACAGGTCATGACCAGGGCAAAAAGCATGCAGAATTGGTCATCAAAATGAAAATAAATGACTAAAAGCGCATATATCAATCTGCCTCACGCCATTCCCTCCGGACAGAAGGCCCGTGGCAAGATCGTATCCGGCGACATGAGTGTCAGCCTTTCTGCAGAGTGCAATGCAGGATTGACGCGGGCGAGGAATGAGCAGGTCTCTCAGCCTGCCGTCCTCGTAAGGAAGCTACAACATGCGGCGCTGCACTCGCTGATGCGCACTATATGTGGACAAACGTGCCGAATCGGCGAATTTCTCTGCAATTCAGGAAAATGCACCTTTCACGTTTCGTAAATCATCCTATCCTCGCGGAATGGGCGAATCGATTCGGTCATGGCGGGTCGGGCTTAACCGACTGAAATAAACTCAGCTGAACGATTTTTCTAAAGCTGAGCGATGCGTTTTCTGCTCTGATGCCCGACCCTCTGACCAGATCAACTGGTGGGCCGTCATCGGATTAAGCTGCAACGCAAAAATGAGTGGGGGAAAGAGCGGCTACCTAACTTTGCAGGTCGAGGATGCCGCCCTTTCTCCCGTATTTTTCCGACTCTTCCAAGTCGGTGACTGATCCCTTAGCGGCGCGGCCGCTGGCACACAAGCGTCTTGAGTGCCAGTGTTTTGCGGGGTCACCGGACAGGAAGTTCCAGCACAAGGACTTTCCTCTTATGACTGCCAGAATTTCTTTTTTTCCCGTGGGCTGCGGCGACATGGCGTTGGTCAGAACCGATGCCGGCCGCTTCATTCTTATTGATGTGAATATCCGTCAGGCAGCGGACAACGCTGATGATGATACACCTGATGTGGCCAGGCAGCTCAAGGAGCGGTTGCCCAGGGACGCCTCCGGCCGGCCCTATGTCCACGCGATGATGCTAACTCATCCTGACAAGGATCATTGCAGCGGCCTTCTTCGTCACTTCCACCTGGGGCCAGTCAGCAGCTACCAGAAGGGCAGTGGCAAGATCATCATCCGCGAGATGTGGTCTTCGCCTACGGTTTTCCGCCGCGCGCAGAAAAAGACCTTTGATCTTTGCCCCGATGCGAAGGCGTGGGCCACTGAGGCCCGCCGGCGGGTTGCTCAGTACAGAAACCTTGGCTATTGCCCCGATCAGGAGCGCATCCTCATCCTGGGGCAGGATGTAGACGGAAAGACGGATGGGCTGGATGCGGTTCTCGTCAAGGTCGACGCGACCTGGACGGCCATCAATGGTGAGGTCGACACTACGTTCGGTGCCCTCCTCATTGCGCCTCTTCCGGCGTCTGACGATGATGAGGAAGAGCTTCTGACAAAGAACAACTCCAGCATCGTATGCCGGTTAAAGCTGGGAAGCGGTGGCGCTGCCGACGCTGGCCGTATTCTCCTGGGCGGAGACGCGGAGGTCGCAATCTGGGAGCGTGTCTGGACCCGGAATTCCGGCAATGCGTCCGAGTATTTCTCTTATGACCTGCTCCTCGCGCCGCACCATTGCAGTTGGCATTCCCTGTCATGGGACAGCTGGAGTGAACTAGGGGAGGAGGCCGAGGTTAGCGAAGATGCCCGCGCGGCACTTGGACAGCCGCGGGATGGAGCCGTGATTGTCGCCAGTTCCAAAACGATTTCTGACGACGACGGCGACCCGCCCTGCATCCGTGCAAAGCGGGAGTATGATGGCATTCTCGATGAGGTGCGGGACGGCGTGTTCTTCTGTGTCGCCGACAATGATGATGAGCCCCTCGAGTTTGATATCAGGCCTGGCGGTGTGAAACTTGTCAGGAAGAAAGTGCCGGCAGCTGTTGCCGCTCCGGTTATCGGAAGCCAGCCCATTGGCCACGGCTGAGGGCGCCATCCCAATGGACCTTCATGCTGTAGCATTCGCGGTCCGCCAGATTGCGGCTCACCCGGGAGTTAGTCTCCTGAGTGAGCCGCAGCAGACACCGCGCGGCTTAGACGTCATGTTCCAGTTCGATTTGGAGTTCGGGAGACGTTGGAGCGCCCGAGGCGAGAGTCCAACAGGTGTGCGTCCGCTGGAAGAGGTCAGGCTTAGCTTTCCAGATGATTTTCCGGCGTCTCCTCCGGAGATCTCCCTGCGCTCTGATTTCAGCCGGGAACATCCGCACATCCAGCCTTACTTGTCTTTGGACGGACGAGTTGTCCCGTGCGTGATCGACGCACCTATGAAGGAGTTCCTCGCAGCGTCGGGTTATTCGCAGCTTGCCGCACAGACAATGTTGTGGCTAACGCGAGCAGCGGAAGGTACGCTGATGTCAGGGGCTTCCGGTTGGGAGCCCGCAAGGCGAGATAATGTTAATGATATTCTTCTCCTCAATGAAGAAGTTATCCGTGCAAATGCGGGCAGGACAGCCGATCATGCCTACTACGAAACGTCATTCAGGACATCTGATGACGGCAAGCCTCGAAAAGACTTTCTCGGTGCACTGATTAAGCGGTCAACCGCCCGGGAAGCGCTGAAGGCTGCGTCTGAGAGGTCCGGCATTGGTCTTGGCCTGGTTGTGTGGGGTGGAGCCGGCAATTCGCAGGCGGATCATAGTTTCGACCAGTATCTGCCAGACGACGTTCAGAATGTCGGCGAGCTGCTCCAGCGAGCCGAGTTGTTTGGTCTGAAGGAACGTCTGACAAAGGTGCTCCCGCACCTTGATGTTTCGTCGAAGGTGTATCGCAAACTCGACGTGCCACTCGTGGTGCTGTTGCTTGTCAGGCGACCAAGACCGTTGATCGGGAGCGATAGTCCGATTGAGATATTTGGCTATGTTCTCCCTCGTCTTCGCTTGGGCGGAGCATTGGATAATGCGAGCGATGTAGTCAGGCCGCTTGGATTGCGCGGTTCGGTAGAGCCCGGCGTACTCCGCCGGATGAGCGGTACAAGGGAAATGGCGCCCTGGGCCCTTCTGGGAGCAGGAAGCCTCGGGTCAAAAGTGGCGCTGCATTTAGCTCGGGAGGCAAACTCTCCGTGCATCGTCGCAGATCCGGCTATGCTGTCGCCTCACAACGCCGCCCGTCACAGCCTTTACCCTGAAAGGGCCGGTGAATTTTCGGGCTGGCTGCAAGGGAAGGCAAACGCTCTTTCCGGCGTTTTGGGTGCTTTTGGAAATCGGCCTCGTGCGGTGACGGGCGATCACCGGCAGCTCGTCTCGGAAATCAGGGGCATGAAAGTCAGCGAACGGCCGGCCTGGGTGGTCAATACGACAGCTTCGCTTCATGTCAGGGAGTCCCTGTCCCGCACCGAGTATGATGACATACCTCCTGTTGTAGATATGACATTGTTTGGCAGAGCTGCTGTTGGCTACGTGGCCATAGAAGGCCCAGCGAAGAATCCCAACAGTCTCGAGCTTGTTGCTGAGCTTTATCACATTGCTTCAACTGATCGCTCCTTCGGGACTTTGCTGTTCGGAGAAAGCCCGGCTTCCCGGGTTGTCCTGGGGCAGGGGTGCGGTTCCTTCACCACCATTATGAGCGATGCGCGCCTGAGCGTTCAGGCTGCAGTTATGACGGAAACGTTTGGATCATTGCGGCCAGGTGATGGCTCATCAATCCGCATCATCCTCAAGACGGAATCGCTCGGCCTTGATATCCGGCATATCGAAGTTTCGCCATTCGTCCGCGTTCCTGTTGAAGGCCTTGAGGGATGGTCTGTATCGATGCCAGAGCGCGTTGTTACAAAGATGAAGTCCGATATGGGAAGTCATCCGAACACGGAAACGGGCGGCGTTATTATTGGGTATACCTCACTGACAGCCCGGCGGATCGTGATCACGGACATTGTGTGCGCTCCGCCCGACAGCAAGAGAACGGCATCTTCTTTCATCCTCGGAACTTCCGGTCTGGAAGACAGACTTTCGAAGATTGAAGCTGAGAGTTCCGGGGTTTTGAGGCGGCTGGGCACCTGGCACAGCCATCTGGGCGCCGCCGAGCCTTCCGCGATTGACCGGAAGTCCGCCGAACTGGTTGCAGACGGCGCGTCAGGCCCGATGGTTCTGCTTGTCAAAGGAAATGACGGGTTCCGGGCTATATCGCAGCCGCCGAAGTTGCCAGCACCTTACAGGACGGATCCCGATGGAGATCAGTAAGACTTTCGACGCCTACGACGTGATCGGCGTTATTGTGCCCGGCTCCGTGATCACCGGAATGCTCGCGCTCCAATGGTCGCCATTCCTGTCACTTCTGGGACAGGACGGCATATCGATCGGTGGGCTGGGCGTATTTGTTTTTGCGTCCTTCGTATTCGGCCACCTGGCCCAGGCCGGGGGGAATGCGCTGGAAAAGCTAATGTGGATCCTGCCGGGTATGCCCACAGATTGGGTGCGCAAAGATCCGAGCCCTCTGATTTCGACAGACCAGCTTGCGCAATTGCAGACCAGGGTATCCGTGATGGAGCCGGGCGCGGGAACACTGAGTCAGATCGGAAAGCGGCAATGGCGTCAGATCGTTACGCGCATAGACGCCCGTGTTCGTGATGGCGGGCGCGCAGGCCGGGTAGACGTCTTCAACAGGACGTATGGATTGTTTCGCGGGCTGTCGACTGCATTCCTGGTTTGCGGAATTTGGTATTGTCTGGACAGCAGAGGACTACCTATCGAGGCGATGGCGGCATTGGCGCTGTCGGCCGTCGCAGCAGTGCGGATGTGGCGGTACGGAGTGCATTATGCGCGGTGTCTGTTTCTTGCTTTCATTGAACTCCCGCTCTCGCGGGAAGACGCAGAGAAAGTTCAAGGGGACGGTCCATTGTCTTAATGTCGCGTGAGGCCGATATGCGCCCGAAAAAGCTCCGGCTGCGAATAAGGGCACTTTGATGTCCGGTCCAGGAAAGCCTCCGATCATCGAACTGAATGAGCGACGCGAAGGTCTCAGGTCTGGCTTTGGAAGATAAAGGAATTGACGGTGGTGCTACGCAGCATCGGGACCTTTAGAAACGACCTGGTGCCGCACAACGCTGATGATCTCGCAAAAAGGATCGTGTAAAGTTCGCAAAAAACAGGCGGTTGCTCTGAGTACCAGTCAACTCAGACTTCTCTTGCGCGCTGTTTCTAGAATGGCTTGCATGTAGCTCTCGACTTCGTTTTTCACCCAGACACTTCGCCTGCCGATATGGACGGGTGCTGGGAATGGCTGGATCGGGTCCTTGATGAGTTCGTAGAGAAGTGACCGGCTGATGGTCAGCCGGTCGAGGACATCGCGAAGCGACAGGAATCTCAACTCACCCTGCGGAACGGTTTGCGTTGCTTCGGGGAGGGCTTCCTCTTGATCCAGTTCCGCTACCATGCGGATGAACGCGCGCGGCGGGAACTGGCTCATTTGGGACGGTTCCAGACCATAACGCCGGTGCCTTCGGCTTCATTTTCGAAGAAGGCAGCCCGCATCGGCTTGGCAAAGCTTGGATCGTCGAGCTTTACAGCGAGGTAGGCCGTTTCGCCATCCTTCGAGTCCTGACGCCAGGCTGCGCCGAGCTCTGCGCCGCCGGCGTAAAGCCGGAAGTCTGGCGTATCCTTGCTCTTTCCCTTTTCCGTGTTGGGGACAAGTTGTGCCTTCACGTTGATGGTCATGGTACGGATGGTCCCGGTCCAGGCTCCGTCCTTCAGGGTAAATGCGCCGATCTGTGCCATGGGTCAGTCTCCTTTGCTGGCATTAGTGGGCAGGGCCTTCCGGGCCCGTCTGAACCCGGCGTCTGACGCCAGGAACATTTCGATCATGGCGGCGGCGAGCGTTTCGCTCCGCTCGGCTTCGCCATACGTCTCTTGGTAGACCGCCGCATAATCCTGCAGCGCGGCGGCGGTGCCGGGATCAATTGCGAGGGTAAGTCTTACCGGCGTTCGGTCAGCAAGTTTTGCAAGGCGGAGGTTCATGGGGCTGTCTCCTGAAAGGGACGAAGGACGAGATCCTTGGTCACGATGACACGGACGGGCCAGCCGGGACGGATAGTGATCGATGGCTGAACGCTGAGGCTTCGATCAACGGCCCGCTGCCCGGCTTCGTTGATCGTGTCGGTTGCTCCGCGGCGGATCGCACGTTCGATGTCGCCGTCGTCGCCTGGTCCGAGTTCAGCGCCGATGCCGAGCAGCGTGGCGAGACCGGCCGCTGCGAACACCTTGTCCCAGTGGTGATCGGTCCGGTCTTTCAGGCCCGCATAGCCGGACGCGTCGCTTCCCGGCTCGGAGATCGTGATTGAGCTGCCATCGGGCATCAGGATCCGGTCCCAGACGACGAGTGCTCTGTCCTGGCCGAACGAGACTTCTGACTGATAGCGCCCAATCAGGCGGCTTCCCTGCGGGATCAGGAGATATTCTCCGCGAACGGTGTCAAACACGTTCTCGGTAACCTGCGCGATGACCGTACCCGGAAGGTCAGAGTTGATGCCGGTGATGAGACTCGCCGGGATCAGCGAACCCGCCATCAGCTGATACGGCGAGAGCGGATCCTGCACCCGGTCAGGATTGTAGACCGGGCTCGTCCCCGGCTCGCTCGCAAATGCGGTCTTGCGGGACTGAAGGTTTGCATCCGTGACAGTTGTGGAACTGGGGGTCGGGGTTTGCCGTGTGAGAGCAAGAAGCTCCGAGGACAGATTGAAACTCTGCTCTGGCATGCGCTGCGCTGAAGCTGGAGACGCAGCCGCGCCGCCGAGGCGGAACAGGATCGGCGCACGGGCCGCCTCTTCAGCCTGGGCGGCGGCTTCAAGCCGCGCGGTCCGGACCGCCTCGTCTTCCGGACGCGTGCGAAAATCCGTGCGGTACTCAGTCTGGAATTCTGTTTCGATGCCGTAAGCCTGCTCCGCCGCAAGGATGGTTGAGCCGAGGTCGCCGGAGAGCGGCGCCCCAAGCACCGGCACATCCGCAAGCGCCGTATAGTCTGCCGGTAGCGCCGAGAACCCATCGGGCTTGCGCTTCCCGGCCGTAACCAGCTCGTCCTGCTGGGCGGGCTCTGCAGGGCGCGGCGGCGCGAGTGCAATCGAGGTTGCCGCGAAGAGGCCCAGCGCGCCGAGGCCTGAGCCGGCCATCAGGAGTTTGCGGTTGATCTTTGTGGCCGGCTTCGGCGCCGAGCGGATCTGCAGCCGCGCAGCTTCCTTGAACGGGGGAGGTTCGGTCATCAGATCAGCCTCCGAACCAGCGGGACTTGCGGGTTGCACTCGCTTTCGAAATCCGCACGACCGTTTGCGGCCTTGTCCCGTGACGCAGCTCGGCAGCGCCAAACAGCCGGTCGACGATGTAGTAGCTTCCCCTCACGCGGTAGTTGACGAGTTCGGCCTGTCCGGCGGACGACAGGACAAAGAGCGGCGGCATCTCGGAGGCGGAAATCGGCGCCGGCATCTGGATGAACACTTGGCGCCCGTCATCGAACACACGGACGGGTTTCCAGTCCGGCGTATCGCCCGTGATGCGGTAGTCGAAGTTCAGGGTCTCGAGGCTGAGGCCGCGTTCGACCGAGACGGCGTCTTCTGCGGCAGCGCTCGTGTTGCGGGCCGTGAGACCCGCAAGCTCATCCTGCGGATAGCGCCAGGAGAGCGCGGCCATGTAAGTGGAGGCGGTCGATTCCAGTTCGAGGTGATAGGTGCGCCGGTCGGTCGCGATCATCAGGTTAGTGCGCAGGCCCGTCGCAACAGGCTTGACCAGGATATGCGCCCGGGAACTGCTGCCGGAACCGGACGCGGTGTCTCCGACCACCCAGCGCACCGTGTCACCCGCCGAGACCGACACCAGCGTCTCTCCCGGCTGGAGCGCGATATCCGTGACCTGGCCGGGGCTCGCGTAGAGGCGGTAGAGCGCGCCTTCCGTATAAGGATAGATCTGGACGGCGTTGACGAAGCCTTCCGAGGAAGGCTCGATCACGGCTCCGGCGCGGCCTTCCTTGATCGTGGCCGCCGGACTTTGAGGCGTCTTCTTTGTGGTCTCCGGCTCGACGGGCTTGAGCTGGCCGGGCAGGGGCAGCGCGATCGCTGTTTCGACAATCTCGACGCGTTCGGGCTTCGGCTCTTCCAATGCCATGGCCGCGATGAAATCACTGCTATCGATGACTGGCTCCGGTGGCGGCGGCGTGGCGCAGGCCGCGAGCAGGGCGGTCGCCGATGAGGCAAGCAGGAACCGGTTCATTGTCTTTCTCCTGTGACAAGGTCTTCGCTCCAGCTGAGCGAGCGGACATAAAGGCCGAGGGGGTTGGCGCGCAGGGTCTCAGCATCCTTTGGCGGCTGGAGCGTGATCGTGAAAACACCCGTGAACCGCTTTGCGCCGGTGAGCGCGCCGCCCTCATAGGTCTTCTCGATCCAGCGGCCCTGGAAGGTTTCGCCGGAGACGCGGACGATGCTGACGACATCCACCGTGCGTGAGCGCCGGCCAATCGCGGCGAACGGATCATTCTCCCGGGCATACTCTGAGAGCGTGGTGGCGGCCGAGGGGCCGGCGAAGGTGTAGGCTTTGAGCCAGTTCTCGCGAACAACGACCGGATCGATCGACAGGCTACGGACATATGTAATGAACCCGGCGAGGTGATGCGCGATCTGGGCGTCGGAGGGTGCGTAAGGCTCAGTCGCCGGACCGACGGCTTTCGCCGCGCCCGTCTCGTCCACTTCGACGATGTAGGGCGTCACCGTCGACTGCAGGCTCCGCCAGATCAGCGCGCCGGACGTTGCGAACGACAGGGTAAGACAACCGAGTGCCATCAGTCGCCAGTTCTTCGCCTGGACCCGGGCCGAGCCGATCCGCTCGTCCCAGACCTGTCCGGCTTTCTGGTAGGGCGTCTCGGGATAGGGCGAGGTGCCATAGTGAGCGGTTGGGCGTTTGAAGCGCATGGGTTACTCGTCCTTGTCTTTCAGGGAGGGGGCCGCACCGGAGGACCCGCGATCACCGTCGCGCAGGCTGTGCATTGCGAGCTGGCGGGCCTCGCCGAGGCGCTGCGAGGTGCGCATGCCGCGCGCCCAGCCAGGGCTCTTCTCCGGCGTGGAGGAGGATGGGGCTTCGGAGGGCGAAGAACTCGAGCCGCCGGTGGATTCAAACGCGCCCCGGGCGCCGCGCCGGTAGGCGTCGCGCACGGCGCTGGCTGGCCTGGAGGCCGCGCGGCGCACCGTGTCCCCAGCCGCCTGGGCAACGCCGCCAAGGCCAGCAGCAAAACCAGCAGCACCGGACTTGCCAGACGCCGTGGATCCGAGATCGAACGCGGTACGCGCGCCGCCGGCCATCGAGGCCCCGGCTTTGACGGCGCTCGCCGCGCCACCTGCTGCTGCGCCCAGTGCGGCCTTGGCGCTGAGCCCCGCGGCGACGGTTCCCGCGGCGACACCCGCGGCCGCGCCAATGGCAGAGCCAGCGCCCAGCTGCGGCGCGCCCGTGATCAGACCCGCCGCCATGCCGGGGCCGAACACGCCCATCCACAGGAAGACGGTCGCGGCAAGCACGGTGCCCATGACTTCAGCGAGCGTGACATCCTCGGTGCCGGCAAACGCCTCGGTGATGGTTGAGAACAGCGTCGAGCCGATGCCGATGATGATGGCGAGCACCATGAGCTTCAGGCCCGAGGTGATGACATTGCCGAGGACGCGTTCAGCTAGGAACGAGGTCTTGTTCCAGAGCGCGAAGGGCACGAGCACGAACCCGGCGAGCGTCGTCAGCTTGAACTCGAGGATCGCGACGAACAGCTGCACCGCGAGCACGAAGAAGGCGACGAGAATCACGGCCCAGGCAATGAGCAGCACGGCAATCAGGATGAAGTTCTCGAAGAAGGCGATCGGGCCCATCAGCTCGCCGGCTTCCTCGAGCAGCGGCAGCGCGGCGCCGTATCCGACGCCCGCGATATAGCCAGGCCGCATCAGGTCTTCAGCGGTGATCAGGCTGGAGCCTGCCTTCAGGCCAAGGCCGGCGAAACTGTCGAAGATGATCTGCGAGAGCCCCGCGAAATTGCCGAGCAGGAAGGCAAAGAAGCCGACATAGAGAACTTTCTTGATCAGCCCCGCGATGACGTCGGCGTTCTGAGACAACGCCCAGAACAGGCCCGCCAGCGTGATGTCGATGACGATCAGCGTGGAGGTAAGGTAAGCGACATCGCCCTGCAGCAGACCGAACCCGCTATCGATGTAGCGGATGAAGGTCTCCAGGAACCGGTCGATGACATCCATCTCTTCCATGGGCTTTACTCTCCGCTGCCCAGGAATGTTTGCAGGCGCGCGCGGCCACGCTCGGCTTCTGCCAGCTTGCGGGCCTCTTCCAGCGCTTCGGCGCGGTGCTGGGCGGCCAGCATCGCTTCGATCTGCATCAGCTGCTGGTTGGTCATGGCACTCAGCTCATTGCCCGCCTGCGCTGCCTGCAGCGCGCCGACCGCGTCCTGGCTTTGGGTAACGAGGCTGCGGATAGCGCCTGCGTCTGTTTCGTTGTCTTCCAGAGCGGCGGCGGACACGGTCAGTGTCTCTCGGAAGGCGTCGCGCGACTGGCGCCAGCGGGCGCGGGCATCTTCGACAAGCACGGAGCCCGGCGTCGTCGTCCCGTAGTCTTCCGGGTAGGCGGTTTCATAATCGCGTTCGATCTCATCGACCGAATAGCCGATGCCCTGCGCGCGGCGCAGCAATTCCTGGATACGGAGGACCCGCTGGCCGATGATGCTCTCGGCGACAGAGACGGGGAGGGTTTCGAGATTGCGGGCCATGTTCTCCAGCATCTCGATCTCATGGGCGAGCTGCTGGACCTGGCCTTCGAGTTCCTGCAGGGCGCGGACCGCCTGCAGGATGTTCTGGGCATGGTTTGCCGGATCATAGACGGCGACCTGCGCCATCGCGGGCGGCGCGAGGAGTCCGGCAACCGGCATGGCCATCAGGGGCGCGGTTGTAATCAAGAGGCAGGCAAGGCGGCGGCGCATGGGGCGGCTCATTCGGCAGCGAGGATCTGTAGACGGAAGGATTGGATTGGGGTGGGCCCGGCAGATGGGTGACCAGGCCATTGGCCAAGGAGGTCTGCCGCCCAGGCGAGGCCTTTTTCATGGAGCCAGGTTTCGGCGAAGCCTTCGCCTTCGGTCTCGGCCATCACGCGGTCGATTGTGGCCTGATCTTCCGGCGTGCCCGCAGCCGCAAAGGCGAGCGCGACCGGGCCGAGCCCCAGGTCAAACAGGCGGGAGCCTTTCGGTGACTGGAAGTAATAGTCCCGCTTCGGCGTCGCCCGCGCGATGATCTCGATCTGGC
>CAZXQD010000019.1:0-44391 GCA_964643405.1 uncultured Hyphomonas sp.
ATACAGGCGACAGGATAAAGATTGGATGACTGATCAATTGCCAACTCCTTTCCAGCATGAAGATTTTCGACTGGCGGTTCCGGAAGGTGATGACAGGGTACGGCGTATCTGCAACCGCTGCAACTTTGTGGACTACGTGAACCCGAAGATTGTCACTGGCTCGGTCGTGACGCAGGGTGACCTCATCCTCCTCTGCAAGCGCGCCATCGAACCGCGCAAGGGCTTCTGGACCCTGCCCGCCGGGTTCATGGAAGAAGGCGAGAGCGTCGAGGAGGGTGCCCGGCGCGAAGCCCGCGAGGAGGCGTGTGCCGAAATCGAAATCGACCGTCTGCTGGCGGTTTACTCCGTACCCCGCATCGCGCAGGTCCAGATCATGTTTCGGGCAAGGTTGGTGTCGGATATTGCTCCGGGTCCGGAAAGTCTGGAAGTAAAGCTGGTCCACTGGAAAGATATCCCGTGGTCGGAGCTTGCCTTTCCCACAGTCGTCTGGGCGCTGACCCATTTCGCGCAGACCCGGAGCATGGACACATTCGCGCCTTTCGCCAATCCGCCGGGTACGGAGAAACTGACGCGATAATGCGCGCCATATAAGGAATACTCATCCTTGGCGCAGAACGAGGATGGGTTTCTTTGCTAAAGGCGCTCTAGGCGGAAGCGGTCTCTGACGCTGGCTCTCGCAAGTGCTTCAGTGTGTAGGGCGTATTGGCTGCGCCGAAGGCCAGGACGATCAGCATGTTGCCGAGCTTCCAGTTGGCCCACACGTCTTCAGCGTCTTTCGCGCCGAATGTCAGTCCAAGGAATTCATACGTGCCGGCGGGTGCAACCGGAATGCCGGCCATCACCAGCGGCGCATCAAACCCCGGCGCATAGGTGCGCCAGAGGTATTCGTTCCAGATCGCCATCGCGATGAAGAAGAAGCCCCAGCGGATCGCCAGCGTCCGCCAGGCGAAGTCCGGCAGGTCGAACACTTTCGAGAAGAGCGACTTCCAGACATTCCTCCCGAACATCAGCGGAATGAAGATGATGCCCGCCATGAACAGCTGCTGGATCGTGGGCTTCACATAGATGAAGGCCTTTTCCTGGAGCAGGATGCCGATCAGCCCGAAACCGCCGACGATGGCAGAGGAAAAGAGCATCATCTGCGATACCGGCTCGCGCATTACGAGCTGGCGAACGAGGAAGCCGAGCATCAGCGCAAGCAGAACGCCCGTCGCCCAGAAGATGGCAGTATCCTTGTTGATCATCCCGTTCAAAAGATCGACCTGCCGGAAGATGTTATAGACCAGCACAAAGGCGATCACTGGTACGAAGTCGCCCCACAGCTGGTTCGCCTTGCCAGCGGCCGTACCAAGGCCGTTTTCGGATTTCACTGTCTCGCTCATGCTGTATCCTACGCAGTTGCCGGCGGGCTGGTTCACCTCTCGCCTGTCTGTCACGGAAGTAGTGCACGTTCCAGTCTCGCGCGTCAGCCTGCCGCCTGCATAAGTACGAGGCCGGCTGCAAGCGTGGACGCGGCCACCACACGGCGGCGGCCGAAACCTTCCTTCAGCAGCCAGGCCCCGAAGGCCGCCGCGAACACGACCGAAGTCTCGCGTAGCGCCGTCACCATGGCAGCATCCGTCAATGTATAGGCATAGATCGCAAGGCCATAGGAAATGGAGCCCGCGACCCCACCGATGATCCCGTTGCGCAGTTCCGGCCTCAGGGTGGTCAACACCCTCCCCTTCCGCTGCCAGAGCAGAACCGCCGTCACGCCGATCCAGTCCAGCAGGAAGAGCCATACAATGAATGTAAACGGCGTCTCCATCGCGCGCGCGGCGCGCGTGTCGGCCACCGCATAGAGCCCGACGCCAATGGCGGTCATCATCGCCCAGAAGAGCGCGGACCGGTCGAGCCTGCGGCCATCTGCCGTGCCGGCGGTTGGCAGTGCAAAGACGAGGATCGAGAGGCTCGCCACGACAAGGCCGGCCGTCTGCAGTGCGGAGAGGTCTTCCTTCAGCCAGATTGCGGCGAGCACCGCTGTCGCCAGCGGCCCAAGACCACGCATGACGGGGAAGACCAGCGACAGCGCGCCCCGGTGCAGCGCCCGGATCGCACAGAACTGGTAAAACCAGTGCACCACCATGGACACGAAGATCAGTCCCCATGTGCCTTCTGGCGGGAGAGGCACGAAGGGCGCAAACGGAACAACCGTCAGCCCCATGACCATCGCCACGATGGCGCGCGTCGTCAGCACATCGCCGCCCCGCTTCACCATGACATTCGTCACAGCCACGGTCAGCGCCGACATCAGGCAAAGCACAACAGGAAGGATTTCCGGCCCCATGGTGCCTGCGCATAGGCGGGTTTTGCGTCAGGGGGAAGCAGGGGAAGGGTTTGACACCCCCTGCCCTTGAGGCATCCTCCGGTACAGGAGGAACGGCCCATGTCTACACACGACCTGATCATTCGCGGCGGCACCATCATCGACGGCTCCGGCGCGCCCGCCTTTGAGGGTGATGTGGCCGTCTCCGGCGGCGTGATCACAGGCATCGGCAAGGTAAACGGCAAGGGCATCGAGGAGATCGATGCGCGCGGCCAGGTCGTCACCCCCGGCTTCGTGGACCTGCACACCCACTATGACGGTCAGGCCGCCTGGGCCGAGGCGATCAGTCCTTCCTCGCTGCATGGCATCACCACGGCGGTCATGGGCAATTGCGGCGTGGGCTTTGCGCCCTGCAAGCCGGGAGACCATGGCCGGTTAATCCGCCTGATGGAGGGCGTCGAGGATATTCCCTACCCCGTGCTCGCCGAAGGTCTCCCCTGGGCCTGGGAAAGCTTCCCGGATTATCTCGACTTCCTCTCGACCCGGAAATTCGACACTGACATCTGCGCGCAGCTGCCCCACGCCGCCCTCCGCGTCTATGTCATGGGGGATCGCGGCGCCAACCGAGAGGACGCGACCCTCGACGATATCCGCCAGATGAAACAGCTCGCCAAGGAAGCCGTGATGGCCGGAGCGATGGGCTTCTCCACTTCGCGCACGCTGAACCACCGCACCTCTGACGGCCAGCCGACGCCGACGCTCACCGCTTCGCAGGACGAGCTTACCGGTATCGCCATGGGGCTCGCCGAAGCGGGCCGCGGCGTCCTGCAGTTCGTGTCGGATTTCAACGATCCGCAAAAAGAAGCTGCCATGCTGCGGCGCCTTGTCGAGGTGTCAGGCCGCCCGCTCTCTGTCTCGCTCGCGCAGGCCGATGTGGCTCCGGAAGGCTGGCGTTTGCTGCTCGGCGCTATCGAAGCCGCCGCCGCCGAAGGCTTGCCGATGCGCGCGCAGGTGGCCCCGCGTCCGGTCGGCGTGCTGCTCGGTCTTGACCTGACGCTGAATCCCTTCAGCGCGCACCCCGTCTATCAGGAGATCGCGAGCCTGCCGCATGCCGAGCGTGTTGCCATGCTGCGCAATCCCGAGTTCCGGGCCCGCCTGCTCGCCGATGAGCCGCGTACGGACAATCCGTTCCTGAAAGTGATGCTGCGCAGCTTCGGCAAGATCTTCCAGCTGTCGGACCCGGTCGATTACGAACCCGGGCCCGAGCGGACACTGGAGGCCATCGCGGCTCGCCGCGGCGTCCATCCGCAGGAAGTTGCCCTCGACCTGATGCTGGAGCGCGACGGTCAGGGCATGCTCTACCTGCCCTTCCTCAACTATGCGCAAGGCTCGCTCGATCCCATCGCCGAGATGATGCAGAGCCCGGCCACCCTGCCGGGCCTCTCGGATGGCGGCGCACATGTGGGCATGATCTGCGACGGCTCCTTCACCACGACGATGCTGACCCACTGGATCCGCGACCGGACGCGCGGGCCGAAGCTGACGCCGGAATTCCTTGTCCACAAACAGTCGCGCGCCACCGCCGAATGGATCGGCCTCTGGGACCGGGGACTGATTGCGCCGGGAATGCGGGCGGACCTAAACGTGATCAACCTTTCCGGCCTGAAACTGCACCTGCCGGAAGTGGTCCGCGACCTGCCTGCCGGAGGCCGCCGGCTGATGCAACGCGCTTCCGGCTACACGGCCACCATCCTCAAGGGCGAGATCACCCACCGCGACGGAACACCTACGGGGGCCAAACCCGGCCGCCTCGTGCGCGGCAGGCAGGAAGCTCCGGCGAGCGCTCTGGCGGCGGAGTAGCTGCCAAGGCCCCTCTCTCTCGGAAGGACGGCGAATCGGCTTTTCGAGTGTGTTTCTGCCGTTTTTGCTCAGGCCTGCGGGCGGAGGCGTTGCGCAGGATTCGGGGGCGGATCTGGTAAGGGCTTGATGGGGATGGGTTTTATTTTTCCCGCGCCGGGATATTTGTAGGCAAAAGTTCTCCCGGCGGCCTTTCAGGGTGCCTCATCCTGTTGCTGGCTTTGTATTGCGCGTATCGATTTCCTCTCATCGATTCTCATTTTTTATCACTTTTTGTCGCGCGTTTCTCGGTGGGTATCGCGTGATTGGCGCGTGCTAAGCTCTATTCGGCCCATCCTTGGACTTCGCCAAGGATGAGCGCCGATCTGTATTGCCGGTCAACTGACCGACATTTGGATCGAGCATCAGGGCGAGTGTAACCCCGCGCTGGGGGGTGTGGCGCAAGTTTTCGTGTGAAATATTTGAGACGCTTCAGGCGTCTGGGGATTCTGTTACGGGAACGGGCGAAATGCGTCGCGTTGTTAGGGCGCGCTGCTCAGCCCTTCAGCCCTACAAGCGCCCGCGCGAACGCCGCCGCACTGAATGGCCGCAGGTCCTCTGCTTTTTCGCCGATGCCGATGAAGTGGATCGGCAGGTCATGCGCTTCGGCAATGGCGACCAGCACGCCGCCTTTGGCGGTGCCGTCGAGCTTTGTCATCACGAGGCCTGTGACGCCGGCTGTATGCCGGAAAGCTTCGACCTGGGAGAGCGCGTTCTGCCCCACGGTTGCGTCCAGCACGAGGATAACGTCATGCGGCGCATCGGGATCCACCTTCCTGAGCACCCGGACGATCTTGCCCAGCTCCGCCATCAACTCGGCCTTGTTCTGCAGCCGCCCGGCGGTATCCACCAGGACAAGGTCAAGGTCTTCCGCCTTTGCCCGCTCCACGGCGCCGTAGACAAGCCCCGCCGCATCCGCGCCATGCGCGCCCGCCATGACCGGAATACCTGCCCGCTCGCCCCAGACCTTCAGCTGCTCAACTGCCGCCGCACGGAACGTATCGCCCGCGACGAGCACCGCCTTTGCGCCCTGGTCCTGCAGCTTTGACGCGATCTTGCCGATCGTCGTGGTCTTGCCGGAGCCGTTGACGCCCACGAACATCACCACACGCGGGCGCGGGCCATCGGAGAAGTCTACAACTTTCTCGCGCGGCTTCAGGATCGCCTCGATCTCTTGTGCCAGCACACTTCGGATTTCGTCTCCGGAAATTTCGCGGTCGAACCGGCCCTTGGCGAGGCCCTTCGTGACGCGCGTGGCCACCTTGGCGCCCATGTCGGACGTGATCAGCAGGTCTTCCAGTTCTTCGAGCGCCGCGGAATCCAGCTTGCGGCGCCCGAGCGCTGCGAGCCCTTCCGTCAGACGCGCCGTCGAGCGCGCCAGCCCTTCGCCCAGCTTGCCGAACAGGCCCGGATCGTTAGCCTCGGCCTCCGCCGCAGCACGGGCCGCCTCTTCTGCTTCCGCGCGCAGTCGCGCGTGCTCGCGGCGCTCTTCCAGCAGTTTGAGTTCGGCAGCGGCCTTGGCGCGGACGGCCTCGTCCTCACCTTCCTGCGCTTCGCGCTTCTGGCGCTCTTCCCAGGCGCGGTTCGCCTCCGCGACTTTTGCCTCGATCTCGGCCTTCTCGCGCGCGGCGGCCTCCTGCGCCGCCAGCTCCTCGGCGGATAGTTCCGGCGCCGGCATTGCAGCGCCGGCGGCTTTCACTTCGTCCAGTTTCTTCTTCTTGCCGAACCAGAGGATCATGGGATGTGTGTTCCGAGAAGCTGTTTGCCGTCATGGCCGATGATCCGTGCCGGGAGGATATGGCCACCCTGCCCTGCCGGAGCATCCAGCCGCACGGGCGTGAAATCAGGAAGCCTTGCCGCCAGTCCGCGTTCGAGCAGCGCGCTGCGAACCTCGCCCACATGCCGCGTGAAATGCCGCGCCAGCGCGGCTTCGCCCGCTGCGCGCAGCCGCGCCGCGCGTTCCTTGACCAGTGGCTTAGCCACCTGGGGCATCTTCGCCGCCGGCGTGCCGGGGCGCGGACTGTAGGGAAAGGCGTGCAGGAAAGAGAGGCCGCACTCTTCGACGAGGCGAAGGGAGTTCTCGAAATGCGCTTCGGTCTCGGTGGGGAAGCCGGCGATGATGTCCGCGCCGAGCGCAATATCCGGCCGCACCGTGCGCAAACGCTCGGCCAGCGCGATGGCCTGGCCGCGCCCATGGCGCCGCTTCATGCGCTTCAGGATCAAGTCATCGCCATGTTGCAGCGAGAGATGCAGGTAAGGCGCGACGCGCGCCTCTCCCATCGCCTCGATCAGCGCCTCGTCCATCTCAATGGCGTCGATCGAGGAAATCCTCAGTTGGCGGAGCTGCGGCACGAGCTTCAGGATACGCTGCACGAGATTGCCGAGTTGTGGGGTGCCCGGAAGGTCTGCGCCCCAGCTTGTCAGGTCAACGCCAGTCAGAACGACTTCATAATGGCCGGTCTCGACGAGACGGCGCACCTGCGCGACGACTTCGCCTGCCGGAACCGAGCGCGAGTTTCCGCGGCCATAGGGAATGATGCAGAAGGTGCAGCGATGGTCGCAGCCATTCTGCACCTGCACATAGGCGCGGGCGCGGCCGTCCATCCCGTCGATCAGGTGGCCGGCCGTTTCGCGCACGCTCATGATGTCGTTGACGCGGACCTTCTCGGTACCGCCGAGCAGGTCTACCGGCTTCCAGGTCTCGGCCTGCATCTTCTCATGGTTGCCGATGACGCGGGTGACTTCCGGCATCGCCGCGAACATCTCGGGATCGGTTTGTGCGGCGCAGCCCGTCACGAGGATCGGCGCGCCGGGATTCTCCTTGGCAGCCCGGCGGATCGCCTGGCGCGCACCGCGGACAGCCTCTGACGTGACCGCGCAGGTATTGATGATGACAGCGTCCGCCAGCCCCGCATCCTGCGCATGGCGGCGCATCACCTCCGACTCATAGGTGTTGAGGCGGCATCCGAGGGTAATCACCGTCGGGCCAGAAGGAGGAGCGGTATCCGGCATCTGGCCGTCAGATCGCGCCTATGGCGGGGAAATGCAAGCTTGGCGCGCCGGAATGCTCAGTTCGGGGCAGTGCAGGCGCCCGTTCGGTTGCCCAGGAGCAGGGCTTCGGCGTCCATCACCAACCCGTCATCTGTGTGGCCGGCAAGGAACATGCGGCCGACAAAGCTGTTGCCGCCCTTGCTGACGGCGAAACTCGCGGTGCCAGACATCGCCACGCCGGAGAAATCGCAGGAGAGTTCAAAGTCGATCGAGTGGGCATTCATCCAGCTGTCGACGGCCTCGCAGCCTTCGAAAAAGTCGACCAGGCCCTCGTCCAGCGCCACTTCCTCATCGGTCGACCAGCATTCCTCGATGGTCGAATGCTCGGGCGGGACGTCCATGACTTCGCCGTTCGCCGTGACATTGAAATAGATGTCGGACGTGGCTTTCCACATGCCCTTCGCCACGGCGAGGGGCTCGGCAAGCGCGGGAGCGGCCATAAGGACAAGCGGGGCGAGCAGCAGGAAGGGGCGCATGTGTGTCTCCGGGGTTCGTCCGGCAGACTGGCCGAGCCCGGCCCAGCCTGCAAGCGCGAATTCCTAGACGTCCGTCTCGAATTCCAGTTCGACCGGACCGGTCATGTAGACATGGTCGTCGCTCTCGCGCCATTCGATGTGCAGGTCTCCGCCATCCACGATGACGCGCGCCTTGCGGCCGGTGAGCTTGGCGCGCGCGGCGCAGACGAGGGCCGCGCAGGCGCCCGTACCGCAGGCTTTTGTCAGCCCTGCCCCACGCTCCCAGACACGCAGGCGGATCGTCTGCTTGTCGATGATCTGGGCAAAACCGACATTCGTTCCCTGCGGGAACAGTGGATGGTGTTCCACCAGCGGCCCGATCTTCGGAATATCATAGGCGTTCACATCCTCAACGAAAAACACCGCATGCGGATTACCCATCGAGACGACGGCCGGCAGCGCGAGGATCGGCTTGTCGATCGGCCCGATCTTCAGGTCGACGCCGCGCACATCCATTTTCTCCGACAACGGAATATCGGCCCAGCCCATCAGCGGTGAGCCCATGTCGACCGTGATGAGACCGCCCTCGGCGCGGTAGGCCTTCAGCATGTCGGCCTCGGTCTGGATGGTGATGCGGTCCTTGCCGGTCTCCTCCAGGATCAGTTGGCCGACGCAGCGCGAAGCATTGCCGCAGGCATAGACCTGGGTGCCATCGGCATTCCAGATCCGCATGAACACGTCCTTGGTGGCATCGCGCTCGAGTGCGATGACCTGGTCGGCCTTCAGGTCAGCGGCAATCTGGCGTATCTGCTCGACGCTCGGCGCAAACGGCGTGGAGCGCGCGTCAAAAATGGCAAACGCGTTGCCGGCACCGTTCATCTTCCAGAGCTTCATGCGCGAAGTCCTACCGGGTTTCCGCATCGCCGGGAAGCGGCCTGCAAGCCCCGTCCACACTCATTTCGGCACCCGCGCGGAAACCACCCAACCGGCAATCTGGATTGCCAGCGCGCCGATCAGGAAAAGCGGCATGATCTTGTAGTTCACGAGCAGAGCGGCGAGAGCCGCCAGCATGCACCCATAGTCAACGAGGTCGCTGGACATCAGCCAGCCGAGCGGCGCCCGCGCCCGGCGCACATCCAGCAGGGTTACGCTGGACCAGGTGCGGCCCATGTCCGGCGGGCCGAAGACGGCCATCACCTGCTTCGGCTGCAGGATGCCGGTCATCTCCGAAAGGTCGGCGAGGCGCGCCTCCCCCATTGCGATCGTGCGCTTGCGCGCGGATGTGCCCAACAGGCTCACCAGCGCCGACAGGAACACCCCCAGCGCCGTCGCAAACTCTGTGAAATCCACGTAAGGAAGATAACCGCCCATAGGCGCCATATAGGGTGCATTTCGCGGTTCGTCAGCGGGGCCACAGAAAACCGTTTCTCGCCCGGTTCAGACCGTGGGCACCGTGCCGCCATCGATGACGAACTCGGCGCCCGTGATGGCGGCCGCCCGGGGTGAGGCGAGAAATGTAACGAGGTCCGCCACTTCCTCGGGCCGTGAGGGCCGCCCGAGCGGAATGCCGCCGATGGAGTCCATCAGCACTTTCTGTGCCGCGGCATGGTCTGTGCCATTCTCGGCGGCGATCCGGCTGACGAGATCCACGGACGCTTCGGTGGCGATCCAGCCGGGTGAAACGCGCACTACGCGGATACCGCGCGGCGCGACTTCCTTCGAGAGACTCTTGCTGTATGTCGACAGCGCCGCCTTGGCGCTCGCATAGGCGGTCGTCGCCTCCGGCAGCGGCAGGACGCTCTGGATGGAGGTCACGTGGATCACCACGCCGCTGCCCTGCGCGATCATCGCCGGCAGCAATGCCCGGTCGAGGCGCACCGCCGGAAACAGGTTGAGGTTCAGTTCCGCCTGCCACTGCGCTTCGTCGAGCGCGGCAAATCCGCCGGCAGGCGCACTTGAGCCGCCCGCGACGTGCACGATGATATCCACGCCGTTCATCCGTTCACGGACAGCCGCGGACACAGCTGCGCAGCCTTCCACGGTCGTGACGTCCGCGGCCACGAAGTGCACGCCGCCCGGCAGCCCCTGCTCCGCCTTGCGGGCCGTGGTCAGCACCTGCATGCCGTTTGCGTGGAGCGCGGCTACCACGGCACGGCCCACGCCTTTTGTGCCGCCGGTTACGAGCGCGCGTTTCCCGCCCAGCCCCAGGTCCAGGCTCATGCGCGGATCTCCAGCGCCGAGATCTGGTCGCCTTCAAGGTCGAACAGGTAGCAGAGCATCACCGGGCTGCCGGGAAAGTCGCCTTCCACCCGGCCGGTCACCAGAACCCGGCCACCATCCGGCTCTGCGCTGACCGGCGTCACCTGATACTTGGTTGCGGCTTTGGATGCGGCTTTCCAGGCGCGGATCGCCTCGCGGCCCACATGCGTGCGCCTTTCGTCGGTCACCACCGCATCCGAGGTGAAACAATCGGCGATGCGCGTTGTGTCGCCGAAGGCCTCTGACTGGAAGTATTGCCGGACCGGCGCGGGCATCTGGATCTGCATTTTCGTCTCCGTTCTTGCCGGGACGTTGCCCGGACCACCTTGCGAGACACAGGATATCGGGGTAGGCAGAACTTATGGCAAGTACAGACAAAAACGTAGGGTACTTACCCGCAAGTAAGCGGCCCGATTACACGCCCGAAACCGCCGCGACCGGCGTGGAGGGCGCGCTGCAGATGCTGGAGGGGCGATGGAAGATGACCATCCTTTTCCACCTGTTCGGCGGCACGCTGCTGCGCTTCTCGGATCTAGAGCGCGCCATCCCTGCCATCTCGCAGAAGATGCTGATCCAGCAGCTGCGCAAGCTGGAGACCGACGGCATCGTCCGCCGGATCGTGCACCATCAGGTGCCGCCCAAGGTCGAGTATGGACTCACGGAATGGGGCCGGGCCCTTTGCCCGGCGCTGGACGCGCTGCTTCTCTGGGCCGAGCAGCGCCCGGCCCCTGAAGCCTGAGCATCAGCGGGCGCGCGGGATTGCGGCCCAGTAGTCGAAGTCGAGCAGCACGCCCTCGGCATATTTGCCCGCGGCGTCCTTGTAGGCAAAGGCGCCGGGGTCCTGGTCCTTTACCGCCACCAGCCGCAGGCGCAGCGCGCCGCAGGTCTCCGAGAGCTCCGCCTTGTCCAGCACTTCGCTCCACGCATAGATCGTGTCCCATGCAAACAGCGGGCTGACATGGCTGCCGGCGTTGATCGCAAGGATCTGCCCGGCATTGGCAAGACCATTGAAGGCCAGCGAGCGCGCAATCGAAATCACCACGCCGCCATAAATGAGGCGCTTGCCGAAGCGACTTTCTTTCTGGCCATGGAAGTCGAAGTGGACCTTCGCGGTGTTCTGGTAGAGGCGCGTGGCAATCTGGTGCTCGGCCTCCTGGATCGTCATGCCATCGGCATGGTTGATCTTCTCGCCGATTTCATAGTCTTCATAGACATGGCGGCTGCCCGCATCGGCAAAGTTCCAGGCCTTCATCTCTGGGAAGCCTGACAGGTCCTTGGCCGACACGACGGCTGGCAGGTCCGGCACCACGGCCACGGGCGCCGGCGTGTTCGGGTCCCGCTTGTTGACCATCACCCAACGCACATAGTTCAGCACCGTCTCGCCATACTGGTTGGTGCCGTTCGTCCGCACCCAGACGACACCTGTCTTGCCGTTGGAGTTTTCCTTCACGCCGATGACTTCGCTGGTCGCGCGCAACGTGTCGCCCGGCACCACCGGACGCAGGAAGCGGCCGTCCGCATAGCCGAGGTTTGCCACGGCGTTCAGCGAAATGTCGGGCACGCTCTTGCCGAAGACAATGTGGAAGGCGTGCAGCGGATCGGCGCACAGGCCCGGCAGGCCGGCAGCGCGGGCAAACTCGGCCGAGGAGTATTGCGCAAACCGGCTGCCGTTCAGCGCGCGGTAGAGGGCAAGGTCGCCCCCTGTGAGCGTCTGCGGCGTGGCGTGCACCAGCGTGTCGCCGGGCTTGAAATCTTCGAAGAAGTTGCCGGAATTGGATTTCAGGCCGGTCATCAGGGTACCCTCAGCGTGTTGTGCAGGGCACGCCGATGGCCGGGGCTCAGCCCCGGAAGTCGCCCGATACCCCGAAAATGGTTTCGGTGAACACCTGCAACTGCGGGGCCGCAGAAATCAAGCCGGTTGCGGCAAAGGGCAGCGCCGCAGCCGCCGCTATGCCGACACCTGCCATGGCGGCCATCGCCTGCATGTCGGCCCGCTCGCCGAACTCCTCGAAGGCGCGTGGCCCCATCACCAGGTAAGGCAGGCCGAAGGCTGCAAAAGCCGAAAAGGCCAGCAGGAGCACGGCAAGAGGGATTGCGAGCATCATCATGCCCGCCCTTATGCCAGCACAGGGCAAATACCGGCTTCATCTGATCGGTGAAATTTCACCGATCAGACGATTTCGAGCAATTTGTCGTTCGGGCGGCCGAGCACGGCTTTCTTGCCGTTGATGCCGATGGGCCGCTGGATCAGCTTCGGGTTTTCCGCCATCGCGGCATAGACTTCCGCATCGCTGGCGCTCTCGGCCAGCCCTGCCGCCTCAGCATCTTTCGCCCGCAGGAACTCGCGCGGCGACTTGGCGCCCATCTTCTTCGCGATGTCCTTCAACTCCTCGACGCTGAGCCGCTCGGCCGCGCTCATGTATTTGCGCACCTCAACCTTCACGCCTTTCGCCTCGAGGAGCTCCAGCCCCTTCTTGGACGAGCCGCAGCCGGGATTGTGGATGAGGATATAGGTCATGGGGCGGCTCCGTATTTGTTGATTGAGGACTTAGGGGCGGACGCGACCTTGTCGAGTCCAATCCGAAATCACGAAGCACGCCTTACTGGTACGCGCCGAGATCGATCTCTCGCAGCGGCGCCCCTCCATCCGTGAACAACCGGCCTCGCCGGGTAAGCGCCCCGGCAATCGCCTTGAGGGTAGCGGCCATTTCTGCCGGATGGCGGCCGTCGAGGGCGCCGACGCGGATCGCCACCGCGAGGTCGAACGGCGCCTCACCCGCAACCCGCACGAAATCCCGCGCCTGGCAGACATGGAAATCCAGCACACCCTCCGTGGCCGGATCAACCGGCACGGCAAGTGCCTGACGCACTGCCTTTTCCGAACGGTCAATGCCGAGCACAAATCCCTGCGGCACCCGCGCCGCAACGGCCCGCGCCAGCGCGCCCGGCCCGCAGCCGATTTCCAGCACCCGGGTCTTCGGCGTCAGCGGCAACGACTCAAGGATTTCCGCCAGCCTCGGAGAGAGCCGCCCGGACACTCAGCCCGCCAGCGCCCGTATCGCCTGGTCCATCGCCACCGTCCGCTTCGCCTCATCAAGGTGCAGCAGCTCGGTCATCTTGCCGTTGACCTTGAGCACGCCCTTGCCGGCATTGGCAGGATCAGCAAAGGCCGCGATCACCGCGCGGGCCTGTTCCACATCGGCGGGCGATGGCGCGAAGACGCGGTTGCAGACCTCGACCTGCGAGGGGTGGATCAGCGTCTTGCCATCAAAGCCGAGATCGCGGCCCTGTTCGCATTCGGCAGCGAAACCCGTCTCGTTCTTGATGTCGTTGTACACGCCGTCGATGGCGGTCAGGCCGTAAGCGCGCGCCGCCGCCATCGACAGCTGCAGCGCGGTCTGGAAGGCCATCCGGTCAGGGGTCATCCGGGCACGGTATTCCTTGGCGAGGTCATTGGTGCCCATGACGAAGGTCGTGAGATGCGAGCCGATAGCGGCGGCGGCGATCTCGTGGATGTTGAGGATGGCCAGCGGCATCTCGATCATCACCCAGAGCGAAAAGTCTTCGCCTGCCCCGGCCTTCTTCAGCGCGGCGTCGAGCCGTTCAATGTCGCGCGCGCTCTGCACCTTCGGCGCGAGGACCGCATGCGCGCCGGATTTCACGGCCATTTCAAGGTCTGCATGGCCCCATTCGGTGTCGAGCCCGTTCATCCGGACAACGAGTTCGCGCGGGCCATATCCACCCGCCGCAAGCGCCGCCTTGATCGCCGCTCGGGCTTCGTCCTTTGCTTCCGGGGCAACGGCATCTTCAAGGTCGAGGATCAGCGTATCAGCCGGAATCTCGCGGGCCTTTTCCAGCGCGCGGGCATTGGCCCCCGGCATGTAAAGGCAGGAGCGGCGCGGGCGATGGGCGGTGGACATGGGGCGATGCTCCTTGACGCAGGGGATTTCAGCGGCGAAGGGGTGGCCTGTTTCCGGCGCGAAATCAATGCGGCCAAACGTGGAGACCTGCCATGCCTGACGCCCCGATCAGCGGCTTCATCGCCCCCGGCTTCGAGGCGGTGCAGGACGCCTTCGCGGACAATTTCGCGCGCGGCGAGGAACAGGGCGCGGGCTTTGCTGTGCTCAAGGACGGCGAAGTGATCGTCGACCTTCACGGCGGCTGGGCTGACCGCGCGGGCACGAAGCCGTGGGCTGCGGGCACCATCGTCCCGGTTTACTCCACCACCAAGGGCATCGCCGCGCTCATCCTTGCGATGGCAGTCGAGGGGCTGCCCGGCGGATATGAAACGCCGGTTGCCGAAGTCTGGCCGGAGTTTGCCGCCGCCGGGAAAGAGGCCGTCACGATTGGCGAGGTGGCGAGCCATCAGGCGGGCCTGCCCGGCTTCATCGACGCCATTGACCCTGCCCTCTGGCTGGACCCGCCGGCCTGCGCCGCCGCGCTCGCGCAACTTACGCCGATGTGGCCGCCCGGCAGCGCGCATGGCTACCATCCGCTGACCTGGGGCTATCTCGTGGGCGAGATCGTCGCCCGCATTACCGGCCGCACGCTGGGCACCATCCTGCGCGAGGACATTACCGCGCCGCTGGGAATCGATTTCCGTATCGGCCTGCCGGAAGCGGAGCATGGGCGCGTGGCCGAAATCCTCCGGCCCAAGGCACTGGCGGACCTTGGCGAGATCACGCCAGCGCGGCGCGCAGCCTTCCTGACCAAATGGTCCGCGCCCGACCGGGGCGGCGCGATCTGGCGCGAGATCGAAATTCCGTCCGCCAACGGACATGGCACGGCCTCCGCCGTCGCCACGATTTACAATGCTTACGCCCATGTTGGCCTGCTGGGGGGCAAACGCCTGATGCGGCCCGGTACCTTCAGTGCGCTGACCAGCCCGCGTGTCGACGGGCCCGACCTTGTGCTGCCGATGACGACACGTTTCGGCGCCGGCATCATGCATAACAATCTGAAATCGTTTGGTCCGTTTGACGACGGCCTCGGCCATTGCGGCTGGGGCGGCTCGCTCGCCATAGCCTCTCCCTCGCGCGGACTGACCTGCGCCTATGTGATGAACCGCCAGTCCAGCAGCCTCGTCGGTGATCCGCGCGCCGTGCGCCTCGTCGAAGCTGTGGCAGGGTGTCTCTGAGATCATGCCAGGCGGCTTCGACTGGATCGGTTTCCTGATTGCCGTCGCCATCATCGAGCTGACGCCCGGGCCGAACATGGGCTGGCTTGCCGCGCTCACCCTGCGCGAAGGCAAGCGGCCGGCGTTGGCTGCAGTCGCCGGAATCGCGACAGGGCTATCCCTGCAACTCGCTGCCGCCGTAACCGGGCTGACCGCACTGATCATCAGTGTACCGAGCGTGCATACCGGGCTGCACTGGGCGGGCGTTGCCTTCATGCTCTGGCTGGCGTGGGAAGCCTATGCCGACACCGGCTCGGTTGCCCTCGCGGCCGGTGGTCACGAACGCGGCTTCCGGCGCGGCCTGATCGCGAATGTTCTGAACCCCAAGGCGCTGGCCTTCTATGTGCTGCTGATCAACCAGTTCGTGCAGCCGGAAAGCGATGGCCCCGTCTGGCTGCAAAGCCTGATCCTGGGCGCCATCCACCTCTCGGTCGCAACCCTCGTCCATCTTGGTATTGTGCTTCTCGCCGGCCGGCTGGGCGAGCGACTCGAACGCTGGCGCACCTCGCTCGCGGCGCGGTTAACCTTTGCTTCGCTTCTGCTGGCGATTGCCCTGTGGCTTGCCCTGACCCCGCCGCGCACCTGACAGGCGGACTGGCACGGGCGTTGCATTTCATCTGGCGGGTCAGATATTGATCTCAACTGCATTTTGACAAACTTCGCGGCGGCGCCTCCGGGCTCCGCCGCTTTTTGTTTCAGGCCGGGCGCGCGGCGCGAGCCAGACGCCGGGCTTTCGCATCACCCATCAGGCTGTCGGCCGTAAAGATGACGAGCGCCGTCCAGATGAATCCGAACGCCACGGCGTGCACCTGGCTGAACGCTTCCTTGAAGACGAACACCGCGATGAGAAACTGCAGAGTTGGGCCGATATACTGCATCATGCCAATGGTGGAGAGTTTCAGCCGCTTTGCCGCGAGCGCGAAGAGGATAAGCGGCACCGCCGTGATCGGCCCCGCCGCAATAAGCAACGCGATGTCCCAACCGCCCTCCCCCATCCAGCGGCCGGGCGACTGCGTGGTCGCAAACCAGACGAGCCAGGACAGGGCGAGCGGCACAAGAAGCAACACTTCCACAAGGAAGCCTGCGCGGCTGTCGATCACCACCTGCTTGCGGATCACGCCATAGCAGGCGAACGACGTGCACAGCGCCAGCGCGACCCACGGCACATGGCCGAAAGCGAAGGCCATGATCGCAACGCCCACGGTCGCAACCGCCACGGCCACCCACTGCGCTGTGCGTAGCTTCTCGGAAAAGATCAGCATGCCGAACAACACGTTGACCAGCGGGTTGATGTAATAGCCGAGCGAAGCCTCCATCGCCCGGCCGGCATTCACCGCCCAGATGTAAATCGCCCAGTTCGCCCCGATCAGCACGCTCGACAGCGCCAGCCATTTCAGGTTGGGACCCGTGAAAGCCGCTTTCACATCGCGCCAGTTGGCGGCCAGTGCAATCAGGATCACAGCGGTCGGCACCGACCAGATGATCCGGTGCGCGAGCAGTTCGAACGCGCCGACATGTTTCATCGCCCGGATGTAAAGCGGCAGGCTGCCCCAGATCAGGTAGCAGCCAAAGGCGGCGGGAAATCCAAGGCGGAGCGCGGCGTTCATGCGCGGGAGCTATAGGCCTGTGCCCAAAGCCGCGCCACCCGGATTTTGCGCCGCCCAGAAGACTGGCCAACGCGCCCTGTGAGCGCTAGGTCTTGAGGCGCAACCAGACCCCGGACACGCCCCATGCTTCGCGCCCTCTTCACTGCCGCCAGCCTCCTCGCCCTCAGCGCGGCCGCCTCCGCCGAGACTACCCTGCTGACCGGCGGGCACGTGATTGATGTCGAGCGCGGGACCGTGATGAAGGACCATGATATCCTGGTCGAGGACGGCGCCATCAAGGCCATCGGGCGGAAGGGAACGCTCGGGGCGTCGGGCGCCGAAAAGGTCGACATGAAAGGCGCCTTCCTTCTTCCGGGCCTGTCCGACAGCCACGTCCACCTGACCAGCCGCTCCGACCTGCACGGCTATCGCCGGCTTGCCGTGTCTACGCCGCGCTCGGCCATCTCGGGCGTTGCAAATGCCGAGAAAACGCTTCGCGCCGGCTTCACGACCGTGCGAAATCTCGGCGGGCCCGGCTTCGCGGACGTTGACCTGAAAGACGCAATCGACACCGGCGAAATTCCGGGACCCCGGATCATCCCGGCCGGTCAGTCCATCGGCATAACCGGCGGGCATTGCGACAACAATCTTCTTCCGTATGAGGACAAGGCTGTCGGCGGCGGCGTGGCGGATGGGCCTTGGGCCGTGCGCCAGAAGGTGCGCGAGAACAAGAAATATGGCGCGGAAGTGATCAAATTCTGCGGCACAGGCGGTGTCTTGTCCAAGGGCACAACGATCGGCGCCCAGCAATTCACTGCAGAGGAAATGCGCGCCATCGTGGAAGAGGCGCATGAACTGGGTCTCAAGGTCGCCGTGCACGCCCACGGCGCCAAAGGAATCCAAACCGCTATCGAAGCCGGTGTAGACTCGGTCGAACACGCAAGCCTTATCTCCGATGAGAGCCTGAAGCTTGCTGTCGAAAAGGGCACCTTCCTGTCAATGGATATCTATGTTTCGGACTTCATCCTGGGTGAAGGCGAAGCCGCCGGCATCCTTCCGGAATCGCTGGAGAAGGAAAAGATCGTTGGCCAGGCTCAGCGCGAGCGTTTTCAGGCGGCGGTCAAGGCCGGCGCAAAAATCGCCTTTGGCACAGATGCCGGTGTCTACACGCACGGCCTCAATGCGCGGCAGTTCGCGCTGATGGTGAAGTGGGGCATGAGCCCCGCCGAAGCAATCCGCGCGGCCACACTCGGCAATGCCGAGCTCTTCGGCCTGCAGGACCAGATCGGCAGCCTGAAAGCCGGCAAGCGCGCCGACATCATCGCCGTTGATGGCGATCCGCTCACTGACGTTCGCCAGCTGGAGGACGTCGACTTCGTGATGAAGGATGGCGCGGTGTTTTATAATGGGCTGAGCAAGTAGGCCGCAGCGGTAACGCCGCCTCCTTCCCGGCAGACGGGACCCGCAGCACCGGACAAAAAAGGGCCGTCCTCGCGGACGGCCCTTTCGTCTGACACCCCCCGGTGCCCCGCACAGCCGGGCTAAGCCCGGCCGCGGTCAGACATTCTGTTATCCGCCGAACTTGTAGTTCAGGCGGGCGCCGATGACGCGCGGCGCGCCGACATAGGTGAAGTAGCTGCGCGTGTTAACCGGGCCACCATCGGAATCGATCAGCACCTGGTTGAACAGGGGCGAGGAGACAACACCGGTCTCATAGTACTCGTCGAACAGGTTGTTGACGAAGAGCGAGGCCTGCCACTTGCCCGTGTCGTAAACAGCCGATGCGTTGGCGACGCCGAAGCTGTCCAGCGTGATACCGCCACCGCGGCCACCCGTACGGCTGAGCACATCGCTCTGCCAGGCGTAGCCGCCGTTGAACGTCAGCGTACGGCCATTGGAGAGGCCGTAGACATATGATCCGAACACGGAGAGCTGGTCTTCCGGCGAGCCCGGCAGACGATCTCCGTCCTGACCATCCAGAAGCACTGTGCCGAAGCCCGGCGGGTTGATCGTGCCAACGAGGCCAGGCGCGAGCGCCGTAAGCGTAGCTTCCGAATGGCTGTAGCTGCCGCGCATCGAGAAGGCATCGGTGACAATCCAGTTGCCGCTCACCTCAAAGCCTTTGGTTTCGGCGCCCTCTGCGTTCACGACAATCGGGATCGATGCGTTAATCGTCGCCGAAGTCAGCTGCGGATCCTTCCACTCGATGTAGTAGACCGCACCGTTCAGCGTTACGCGGCCGTCTGCAAGGGTCGTCTTCGCACCAAGCTCGTAGTTGATCGTCTTGTCGGGCGCGTACTGTGTCTCGTCACGGGTCGAGATGTCACCAGCGCCGGGTCCGAACTGTTGACCAGGTTGCAGGGCGCAGGCGCCTTGCAGGTTGTTCAGCGGGTCGAAGGGCGGGCAGACGGCAATGCCGTTGGAGTTACCGATCCGGTAGCCCTGCGAGACCGTGAAGTAAGCCAGCAGGTCGTCCGTAAACTCATAGGACGTGTTGAACTTGTACAACGTGCCTTCGTCGGACTGGCTGGTGCGCTCTGTACCGTTCGGGCTGCCGGCAGCAAAGTCCGCACGCAGGCTGGATTCCAGCGAGCTGACGCCAACCGGGATGAAGGCCGGGTCGAACAGCGGGAAGTCGACGTCGCTGAACGATTCAAGATCATACTGGTAGTAGCGGCCGCCGACAGTGACCGTCCATTTGTCGGTAATGTCATAGCCGATCTCACCGAACAGCGCCGATTCCTCGAGCTTGGTGTAATCCTGCGAGAAGTACTCAAGATCGTCCGGCCGGTTAAATCCGGCAAAGGCAGCATAGCCCGGCGTGAATTCGGCCGAATAGGCCGCGCCTTCAGACCGGTTGTAGAAGGCACCGGCGATCCAGTTCAGTGGGCCTTCGGTCGTCGAGACGAGCCGGACTTCCTGGTTGAAGCGCTCTTCCTTGCCTTTCTCATGCGTGAAGGATGTGAAGGTCGGGAAGGACTCGTAGCTGTATTCAAGCGTGATCAGCAGGTCAGTCTGATCGCGCTGGCCATTATCGGCAAAGCGCGAATAGCCGGTCGCGGAGGTGAGCTCTGCAAAGCCGAGATCGGCGGTCATTTCCAGGGCGAGCAGCTGGTTGATGATCTCGTTCGGCTCTTCGACCCGCTTTGCAAGTTCATACTTGCTGGTCGGCACGGTCGGCTGCTTGCTGGAGCCGCGGCGGCCTTCGATGTCCGATTTCTGCAGATAGTAGGTCAGGGTGCCGTCGAGCCAGGAAGTCGGCTCCCAGCGCGCGGCGATGCGGCCGGACAGCACTTCCTCGCCGTCGGCATCCTTCACGCGGCGCGTGTTTGCGGCGACGTCCGCAGAATTCGCGAAATTCGGGTCCGGATCAGAGACGCCGATCTCGCGGACAACGAACGGATAGTCGATGAAGCCCGTGTCTTGTTCGTAGTCGATCGAACCACGGATGGCGAAGTTCGGCGCCAGCGTCTTGTTGAAGGTAAGGCCGCCTTCATACGAAATGTCGTCGGCCTTGGAATACTGCGAAACCTCAGTGCGGACATCCAGCGTATCGCCGGCGAAATCCGGTTTCTTGGGAATATAGCGGATGGCGCCGCCGAGCGTGCCGGCACCATAGAGCGTACCCTGCGGCCCGAGCAGGACCTCGACGCGCTCAAGGTCGTTCAGCTTCAGGTCGACGAAGATCGGGATCTCGCCAAGATAGGTCGCGACGGTGCCGCCGCCGTCATTGTTACCGTCGCCGGAACCCAGGCCATCGGCATTCAGGCCGCGCACGATCAAGGGGTTGCCCTGCCGGCCGCCGCGATCAACAACGTTGATGCCGGGCACGTAGGCGAGGACGTCGGCCAGTTCGTCGAAGCCCTGTTGTTCGATCTGCTGGTCACCGACAGCGGCGATGTTCAGCGGAATATCCTGAACACTTTCGGCGCGGCGCGTCGCCGTCACGGTAACGGCCTGGACGCGGAGTTCGGATTCGCTTTCTCCGGTGGTTTCCTGGGCTGCGGCCGTGAAGACAAAACCGGAGGCGAACACGACTGCGCTCGCCGTCAGAAGAAGATTCTTGCGGGACATAATGATTTCCTTGCTTGCGGTTTTTGACTTCCGCCCCTGAAGCTGCAGTAGCTTTCGAAGCACCAGCGCACGCAAGACGGACTTTCTGCTTCCCTTCCATTTTCGTTGGACATGCAGCAAAAAGGCCACAAAAGAGCCCCCTATCAGCGGGCATAGGGAGAGTGTTTGCCCAAAACTTCACCACTTCCGGAGATGTCGTCTCCAAGCCTTCAACAGGCCGCACATCTTATTGGGCAGGGTGCGCATCGGGAAGCTTTCACCCTTTGTCTTCAGGAACTTAAGGCCAATCCAAGTGATCCGGAGGCGGCGTTCCTGCTTGGCATAATCGCCGGCGAACACGGCAACCCGGCGCGTGCCGAAGCGTTGTTTCGCTCAACGATTGGGCAATTGCCCAAGTTTTCCGCAGCGCATGCGCAACTGGCGCGAAGCCTCATCGCCCTTTCCCGCCGGAGCGAGGCGGTAGAGGCCGCGCGGGCGGCTGCGGCGCTGGATCCGGACGATGCGTTCACACTGGACACGATCGGTGTCGTCCTGAGCCGGGCGGGCCTGCACATTGAGGCCCTGCCCTTCTATGGCCGCGCAACAAAGGCCGACCCCGGACATTCCGGCTATCACTACAACCATGCCGCCGCGCTGCAGTTTGCCGGCGATATGGACGGCGCACGCGCGGCCTACCGGTTGTGCGCCGCCACGGATCCGGACGATACGCGCGGCCTGCCAGCAATTGTCCAGATCACGCGGCAGACGACGGAGGCCAATGAGGTGGCTTCGCTGGAGACGATGTTTGCCCGCCACACGGGAGACCCCGATGCAGCGCTGCGGATCGGACATGCGCTGGCCAAGGCATACGAAGACCTGAAACAACCCGATCGTGCTCTTGCCTGGCTGGAGCGGGCGAAGACCGCCAAGCGCGCAGCGATCCGCCATGATCCGAAGGCCGACAGGGACTTGTTCGAAGCTGCGATCCGCTCCGCCACGACCCTCCGGGGCCGGACCAGCAGGGCGACCGGCGCACCTGTCTTCATCTGCGGGATGCCGCGTACGGGGACAACGCTGGTGGACCGCATCCTTTCCAGCCACAGCCAGCTCTCCCCCGCCGGAGAGTTGACTGACTTCGCCCTCTGCCTGAAGCGGATGACGAGGACGCCTTCGAACCTCGTTCTTGACCCGGCGACACTTGATGCCGCAGCAGGCGTTGACCTCACCGCATTGGGCGAAGGGTACATGGCGAGTGTCGCTGCCTCCCTCGCGCCTCAAGGGCGCTTTACGGACAAGATGCCGCTGAATATCCTGATGGCGCCGGTGATCCTGGCGGCGCTGCCCGAAGCGCGGGTGATCTGCCTGCGGCGCCATCCGGCGGATACGGTGCTGTCAAACTACCGGCAGATGTTTGCAACAAGCTTCTCCTACTACAACTACGCTTACACGCTCGAAGACACGGCCCGGTACTATATCCAGTTCGACCGGATGGTGCGGCACTTCGAAACCGTGCTGCCGAAGGACCGCTTTACAGTGGTGCACTATGAACGTGTGGTGGCGGACCTCGAAACCGAGGCGCGGCGGCTTCTGGATTTCTGCGCCCTGCCCTTTGAGGACAAGTGTCTCTCATTTCACGAGAACGCGGCGCCGGTGGCGACCGCGAGTTCAGCGCAGGTGCGCGAGCCGCTCTATACGACCGCATTGAACCGTTGGCGGCGCTACGAGGCTGGCTTGAAACCGGCGCTCGACATCCTCGAGAAAGCGGAATGCCTTTCGCCAGACGATAGATCGCCCGCCTGACGTAGCGGCGCCCCACTGGCGCTTTGCACGCAGGGCGCTAGGCTGCATCCCGAAAACAAAGGGAGGGGAAACATGAAACACCGCCGCTTGGGCAAAAGCGCCATATACGTGTCGGACATCTGCATGGGCACGATGACCTTCGGTTCGCAGACCGACGAGGCCGAGGCCTTCCGCATCCTCGACGCGAGCTATGAGGCCGGCATCAATTTCTTCGATACGGCTGAAAACTACCCCGTGCCGCCGGATGCGAAATGGGCGGGGCGAACCGAGGAAATCTTCGGGCGCTGGATGAAAACGAAGGACCGCGACTCGATTATCCTCGCCACGAAAGTCTGCGGGCCTTCGCATGGATGGATCAAGGGATCGCAGCGCGCCGGGATGACGGCACTTGACCGTCACAATATCCGCCGGGCCGTGGAGGCGAGCCTGACCCGTCTGCAGACGGACTATATTGACCTCTACCAGACCCATTGGCCGGACCACGGCACTGCCTATGACGAGACGATGGAAACGCTCGATGAGCTATGCCGTGAGGGTTACGTTCGGATCGTCGGTTGTTCCAACGAGGATGCCTGGGGCCTGATGAAATCCATTGCTGCCTCAGAGCGGCTCGGCGTCGTGCGCTACCAGACGATCCAGAACAATTTTTCGCTGAACAACCGCCGCTTCGAAGACGCATTGTCCAAGGTGTGTCGTGAAGAGGGAGTCAGCCTTATCCCCTACTCCCCCATCGGCGGCGGCGTGCTGTCGGGCAAGTATAATAACGGCGCAACGCCCGACGGTGCGCGCTTCTCATCCTACCTCAAGATCGGCGGACGCCAGGCTGTCATGGCGAAACGGTTCGTCAACGAGAAATCGCTGGCAGCCACTGAACGCTATATGAAAATCGCTGCTGAAGCCGGTATCAGCCCTGTGACACTGGCAACCGCCTGGTCAAAGCAACATGACTTCGTGGCCTCGACGATTGTCGGTGTATCAAAGTTTGATCAGCTGGCGGACATTCTGGCCGCCGCAGACCTTGAGCTTTCGCCCGAGGTGATGAAGGCGTGTGACGCAGTGTCGAAGGATATCCTCTATCCGATGGGGTAGGATTGACACCAGCGCAGACCACCTCTGACAGGAGCTACCCGGCAGGATGAACTGTCCACAAACGATCAGGCCCCTGCCTCCATCTTCGGGAGGTCAGGGGCCTTTGCCTTTGTTTCCCACCAAAGTTCGCAGCGCGGGTTCGCGCTAGGCGGCTTTCGCCTTGGTGAGGACTTCGCGTTTGCCGGCGTGGTTCGGGGCGGAGATGACGCCCTCTTCCTCGAGGCGGTCGATCAAGCCCGCGGCCTTGTTGTAGCCGACCTTGAGGCGGCGCTGGAGATAGGAGGTCGAGGCGCGCTGGTCGCGGATCACGACCGAGACGGCTTCGGCAAACAGGGCGTCATCATCGTCGCCGCCACCGCCGGCACCACCTTCGCCCATGCCGAGCATAGCATCCATGACAGGCGAACCCGAAGACCCGTCATCCTTGGCTTCGACGACATCCATGACATAGTCGGGCTCACCCTGCTCGCGCAGCCAGTCGGCCACCGCGCAGACTTCCTCGTCGGAGACGAAGGGACCGTGGAGGCGCTGGGTTTTCTTGCCGGGCTCCTGGTAGAGAAGGTCGCCGTGACCGAGCAGTTGTTCGGCGCCCTGCTCGTTGAGAATGGTGCGGCTGTCGACCTTGTTGGTGACCATGTAGGAGATGCGGGTCGGGAAGTTCGCCTTGATCGTGCCGGTGATGACGTCCACGGATGGACGCTGCGTGGCGGTGATCAGGTGGATGCCAGCAGCGCGGGCCATCTGGGCGAGGCGCAGCAGGCAGCCTTCGATTTCCTTACCGGCGACGACCATGAGGTCCGACATCTCGTCGATGACGACGACGATCTGCGGGATATGGTCGATCGGCAGGATCTCGGTTTCGAATTGCGGCTTGCCCCGCTCGTCGAGGCCGGTCTGAACTTTGCGGACGAGGTCTTCGCCAGCCGAGCGGTACTTCGCAGCCTTCTCGTTGAAGCCGGCAAGGTTGCGCACGCCTGCCTTGGACATCAGCTCATAGCGGCTTTCCATCTCGCGCACGGCCCATTTGAGCGCGTTGACCGCTTCCGGCGCTTTGGTGATGACCGGAGCCAATAGGTGCGGGATGCCTTCGTAGACGGTGAATTCGAGCTTCTTCGGGTCGATCAGGATAAAGCGGACCTGCTCCGGTGTATGACGGTAGAGCAGCGAGAGGATCATCGCGTTGACGCCGACCGACTTGCCCGAACCGGTGGTACCGGCGACAAGCAGGTGGGGCATGCGGGCGAGGTCCACAACCGTCGGCTGGCCGCCAATGTCTTCGCCGAGGGCGACAGGCAGCGAGGCACGCGAGTTCACATAGCCGTCCGACTGCAGGATGGAGCGGAGGAAGACCTTTTCGCGCTCGTCGTTCGGCAGCTCGATGCCGATGGCGTTCTTGCCGGGGACAACGGCGACACGGGCCGAGACCGCAGACATCGAGCGGGCAATGTCGTCTGCGAGCGTGATGACACGGGCGGACTTCACGCCGGGGGCAGGCTCCATCTCGAACAGGGTGATGATCGGGCCGGGGCGAACTTCCTTGATACGCCCCTGGACGCCGAATTCCTTGAGGACGGCCGACAGGCGCTCGGCTTTTGCGAGAAGCGCTTCTTCGTCAAAGGTTTCGCGGCGTTCTTCGGGCACCTGCAGCAGGTCAAGCGAAGGCAGGCGCGTGGAAGTGCGGCGGCGCGCGGGCGCGGCAACTTTCGGCGCGTTGGTGGTTTTCGGCACCGGGCGCGGGACGGCGAAGCGCAGGCCGGGCGGCGGCGGGGCAGCCTCGTCGGCAGGCTCGCCCTCTTCATCTTCGTCCCAGGCGGTGGCGCCATAGCGGTTATCGTCTTCGTCCTCGTCATCGGACGGCAGGTAGCGCGAGGAGGGGACGTAATCGTCATCGTGCTTGATGATCAGGGTACGGTCGCCGGAGGTGCGCACGTCTTCCTCGTCCATCCGGACGGGTTTGCGCTCGGCGAGCGACTGGCCGACGCGGATCAGGAAGCCGCCAAGGCCGGCGGCGCCGACGACGGCGGTCTTGCCGGAGCGGGCGGCGGTTTCCTGCAGCAGCTGGGCGTCGCGGCGCTGGAACCCGAGGGCGGAGAGACCGGCCCAGAGAGCGGCGGCGCCGAGAAGGAAGGCAGCCCAGCTTTCAGGCGCCGGCAGCATGAGCGCGCGGAAGGGCAGAACCGCGATATTGAAAACGCCGTCGCCGAACATGCCGCCGAGACCGGCGCTGAGCGGCCAGGATTCCGGGACGGGCCAGGCGGCGAAGGCGGCCGCCGACAGCGGCACGGCCACCGCGCCATATACCCACCGGCGGATGCGTGGCTTGCCGACGAGCACGGCGCGCATGGCGCCGCCGATCATCAGCGCGAGGCCGGCGATCCAGCCGGACCAGCCGAAGACCTGGCGTGCAACATCGGCGAACACGGCGCCCGTTGTGCCAAAGAGGTTCTGCACGCTGGCATCAGTGGCGGCGTTCCAGCTCGGATCGGACGGCACGTAGGAACCGACACTACCACAGACAAAGACCCCTGCCCCGAACGCGGCAGCGCCAGTGAGGATCCGCCAGACGGGATCGCTTACCGTGCGCAGCTCTTCTTCATCGCGGATGGCGTGATCTTTCATGAGGGGGTGCGCTCCGGATTTGGCAGAAGACGGAGCACAAGGTTTCGCCGGTTAGGCTTAACATGCCGCAAACGGCCCCTGTGGAATTCGCAGGAATTTCACGGCGGAAGGCGGATTCATGCAGATTCAGAGGGTTAAATTTCACGACATCTTCGCGGCCGGGCGAGCCGAATTGCAAAAGGGCCGCGGAGGTCAACCCGCGGCCCTTTCCTGTTTCATGTTCCGGCCGGGCCGGACGCGGTCTAGCTGTGGTAGGCCGCTTCACCGTGTGCGGTGATGTCGAGGCCTTCCTGCTCTTCCTCTTCCTTGACGCGGAGGAGGCCGAGGACCTTGAGGCCGCCGAAGACGATCAGGCTGCCGACACCGGACCAGACGAAGGTCGTCAGGACACCTTTGATTTGGGCTGTGACCTGCGTGACCATGTCGTAGGCTGCAACCGGGCAGGTCGCGAGGACTGCGCCAGCATCCACGCAGCCGACATAATCGACCACACCGGCGCCGCCCCAGGCGGGGTTAACGACGAAGCCGGTGCCGATGGCGCCGACGATGCCACCCACGCCGTGGATTCCGAACACGTCGAGGGAGTCGTCATAGCCAAGCGCAGATTTCAGTGCCGAGCAGGCAAAGAGGCAGATCGGACCAGCGACGAGGCCGAGGATGATCGCACCGACCGGGCCGGCGAAACCGGCAGCCGGGGTGACCGCCACGAGACCGGTGACAATGCCCGAGCAAAGGCCGAGAAGGCTCGCTTTGCCACGCGTCAGCCATTCGGTGAGCACCCAGGCAAAGCCGGCTGCTGCAGGTGCCAGGAAGGTGTTCGCCATGGCAAGCACGGAGTAGTAGTTGGACTCGAGGTTTGAGCCGGCGTTGAAACCGAACCAGCCGAACCACAGAAGACCGGTACCGATCATGACCATCATCAGCGAGTGGGGCGGCATCGGCTCTTTCTTGTAACCCAAGCGCTTGCCGAGCACGAGGGCGCCAACCAGGGCCGCGATGCCGGAGTTGATGTGCACGACGGTGCCGCCAGCAAAGTCAAGCGCGCCGAAGTTCCAGATGAAGCCACCGACGGCCGGGGTGCCGCTGGCAACGAGATCCGGGCCCGGCCACCACCAGACCATGTGGGCCATCGGGTAGTAGACAAGAACTGGCCAGACGATCGCGAAGATCACCACACCGATGAACTTCACGCGCTCGGCGAGGCCGCCGAGGACGAGCGAGGCCGTGATACAGGCAAAAGTCATCTGGAAGACGACAAAGACCAGCTCCGGCAGATAGATGCCCGTCGAGAAGGTCGCGACGAGGTTGTCTGAGAGGTCCGTACCTGCATCGTTCAGGAAGAGACGCGCAGTTCCGCCGATGAACTGGTCGAGGAAGGCCGAAGGTCCGGTGGTGAAGGCCAAAGAGTAACCGACCAGCGCCCACATGATCATGCCGATCACGGAGACCGTGCCGACCTGCATGAGGACCGAGAGGGCGTTCTTGGTGCGGACGAGGCCGCTGTAGAACAGCGCAAGGCCGGGGAGGATCATCAGGAAGACGACCATCGTGGAAACCATCATCCAGGTGACGTCACCCTTGTCGACAGTCGGTTCGGGAACCGTGATGCCTGCTTCCTGCGCCCAGGCCGCGCCGGCCATGAGCAGTGATGCTGGGGCCAGCAAGGCTCCGCGCATCCATCGTCCAGTCAATTGGCCCATCGGCCCCTCCTTCTATCTGTTGCAGTCGTGCAGAGCCGGGACCCCCCGGAGCTCTCCCGGACCCGATATGATTTCGGCTGCCCGAAAAAGTCGCACGGCACGCGATGGGCGCACGCGATTCGAGTGCCTGTTGGTTAAACCTTGGGCACGCTTGCGGCCAAACGCCCAATTCGGTGCCACCGCTGGACGCCGCACTGCAGCATCGCTACCTCATTCACATGACCGAAACCGTACCCGGCTCCATTCCGACGGCTGCACACACCACTGATCTGGTGGTCGTGGGTGCGGGTCCCGTTGGAACCTCTCTGGCGATCCTCGCCGCGCAGGCAGGGTTTGCGGTGACACTGATCGACGGTCGACCGCCTGCAGGCGCAAATGCAGCAGATACAAGGACTTTTGCCATCGTTCGGGGCAGCTGGAGATTGCTGCGCGCGACCGGTATCGGCGCTGAACTGGCAGCTCACATCACGCCGCTCAACGGACTCGACGCTGAAGACGGCGGCACGCACTGGTTTGGCGCCCCGCATGCCGCCTTCTCGACTGAAGACCTGGACGCTGACCCTGAAGATGAACCGTTAGGCCAGATGGTGCCGGCGGGCCTGCTGCAGGCGGCACTGGACCGGCGCGCGGCTGAGACGCCGGGCCTGGTTTGGATGCGCGGTGCCCGGTTTTCGGGCATGGAAACGGGGCCGAGAGGCGCCGCCGTGCACCTCGAAGACGGCACAAAGGTACACGGTGAACTGATAGCGGCGTGTGACGGCATTAATTCCGCCGTGCGCCAATCCCTTGGCCTCAAGACAGAAGGGCGCAGTTACGGCAAGTCGGTCTTCGCGGCCGACGTGACACTGAGCCGGCCGCATGGGGGCATCGCGCGCCAGCTGTTCACGCCGGAAGGCCCGTTTGCAACGCTGCCCCTGCCAGGCAACCGCGCGAATCTGGCGTGGTACATGAAATCAGGTGCGGCGGAGACGCTGGCGAAGCTGCCGAAGGACCAGATAGAAGCGGAACTGAATGCCCGCTTTGCTAACTTTGCGGGGGAGATGCGATTGGACGGCCCTCCCCTCTCCTATCCGCTGGTCATGCAGATATCGGAGAAAATGACCGGCCCGCGCACAGCGCTGCTCGGCGATGCTGCGCGGCGGATCAATCCTCTGGCAGGCCAGGGCCTGAACCTTGGCTTCAAGGATGTGGGCGCGCTGATCGACGTGATGACCGAGGCGCGGGAGACCGGGCTTGATCCGGGCAGCGACACGGTGCTGGCACGGTATCAGGAATGGCGGCGGTTCGATTCAAACCTGACAGCCATGACGATGGACCTGATCGACCGGGCCTTTTCAAACGACAATCCCGTGCTGAAGCCGTTGCGTGGCTTCGCCCTGATGGCGGCGAACCGGGTTGCTCCTTTGCGCCGGGCGCTTGCCCGGCAGGCGAGCGCGGATCAGGATCATCTGCCCAGCCTGATGCGAAAGACCTTCGGCCAGCGCTAGTCGCCAACTGTCAGAGCCCGGATTATGTTCCAGGTATAAAGCCCGCTGGAATGGCCATCGGAGAAAAAAATTCGCACCGCATACCGGCCGACCGGCTCTGCCTTCAGTACACGGATATCATCCGGGACAGGTGCCTGCGGGGGTTTCGGACCACGGCCGTGGCCCTGGACTTCCGCAGACGGACTTTCCTCGCGCAGGCGTTTGTAGGCGACGCGGCCGGACTTTCCGTCATCGAACTCGGCAATTAATTCCTGCGCGCCAGCGCGGAAGGTTAGACGGGCGGGCCAGGCGGAAGCACTCATGTCCCCTCCCCTGTTTCCGGCGCCGCATCCAGTGTTTCCGATGTGCCGCCGGAAAGATCCGGCAGCTCATCCATATCGCGGGCCTCTTCCTCCAGCATGATCGGGATTCCGCCGCGGATAGGATAGGCAAGGCGCGCCTTGGCCGAGATCAACTCGTTTGCGGCGCGGTCGTAGACCAGTGGCTGGCGGGTGACGGGGCAGATCAGGATTTCGAGCAGTCGCGGGTCGACGCCGTTCGGCATGAATTCGGGTTGGGGGTCATGGTTGGTCATGGCGGGCTCTATTGCACGGGGCCGGTATGATCGCCACTGCCGCCGATTTCCAGCAGCGCAATCAGTGCGCGCGCTCGCTCGCCCAGCGACATGGCCTCGAGCAGGGCCTGCTTTTCGGGAGGCAGGAAGGGGCAGCCGGCGGACAGTGCGTGGATGAGCGTTTCCATCGGCGCGCCTTCGACGGCAGACCAGTCTGCCTGCAGGCTAAGCGCGGTGGTGTAGATGCGCAGTGCGCGGACAAGTTCTGCGCGGTCCGGCAGGCCGGTCTCGGGCGCTTGGTGCAGGTCGGCGGCAAACTCGTCCCAATCGGCGTGGACCTGACGATAAGGCGAGGTGACATCCAGCTCGCGGCTGACCGCAAAGCGGCAGACACCGGAGAGGGTGACGAGATAGCGCCCGTCATCGGTTTCGCTGAAGCGGGTGATGCGGCCGGCGCAACCGACGCGGGCGAGGTTCGGCCGGGCGCGCGGGCCGCCAAGTGGCTGGATCATACCTATGATCCGGTCGCCCCGCATCGCATCGTCAAACATGTTGAGATAGCGCGGCTCGAAGATGTTCAGCGGCAATTCCCAGCGCGGGAAAAGCATCGCTCCCGGTAACGGGAAGACAGGTATCACTTCCGGCAATTCACTCGTCGTATGGTAGTGCACCATCATTGTCCTTCCGGGCTGATAGCCTGAGCTGACAAAGTGGGGCAAAGCCCCGGTCAGGCAAACATCAGCGAGGCGAGCCGGCGACGGCCTTCAATAGTGACCGGGTCAGTCGGACCGGCAGCTTCGAAGACTTGCAGCAGTTTCGTCTTGGCCTTGCCGTCTTCCCAGCCGAGCTTTGCCGAAAGGATGAGCAGCAGATGGTCCGCGGCATCCTTGTAACGGCCGGCAGCCGCGTATTGTTCCGCCAGCTCGTAGCGTTTCGAGTGGTTGCCCGGATCGGCACTGACGGCCGAGAGGGCGGCGTCGAGTTCTGTCGGTGCCGGGGCATCGGCGGCCATCTCGATGGCGAGGCGGACGCTTTTCACGACGCTCTCGTTGCGCTTCGCTTCCGGCACCAGATCCAGCGTGGCAAGCGCGCGGGCGGTGTCGCCATTGGCGAGGTAGCACCGGGCAAGGCCGGCGATGGCGGCGGTGTTGCCTTCGTCTTCCTGGATGATGGCGGCATAGATTTCAGCGGCGAGCGTGATGTCGCCGGCCTGGCTGGCCGCTTCAGCCTGCGCAAGCGCCTCGGCGATGACCTGCGCCGAGTCTGTGCCGCCGAGGAGGCGTTCAACAAAAGCGGAGACCTGGGATTCCGGCAGGGCGCCCATGAAGCCGTCCACCGGGCGACCCTTGTGGAACGCATAAACGGCCGGGATCGAGCGTACGCCGAGTTGGCCGGCATACGCCTGGTGTTCCTCGGTGTTGATCTTCACGAGCTTCACCGCGCCCTTCTTGTTTTCCACGACCCGTTCAAGGATCGGGCCGAGAGTGCGGCACGGCCCGCACCATGGGGCCCAGAAATCGACGATCACGGGCTGAGTCATGGAGGCTTCGACGACATCGGCCATGAAGCCGGCATCGGTGCCTTCGAGGGTATGCTGGAGACCTGCAGTGGCCATGGGGCGTGTCCTTGGTATGGCCGGGCAATCCGGCTTGCGATTCGGCCCCCAAGATGGGATGCCGCCAGAAAATCCGCAAGCAGGCGCGGTCTTTGCTGCGGCGTTTCGCATAAACGCGAGCCAACTGCCCTGTTTAAGCCGGGTTCAGGCGCCTAGGTGTAAGCCGTGGCCCAAGGTCAACAGAATAAGGAGACCTCTGACATGATGAACCTGATCGCGAGTATCAGCGCCGCTGCCCTGATCATGGGCGCCCCGCTGACCATCGGCCTGAAACAGGCTCCGACCACGCCGGCCGTGTCGACCCCTGCCGCCGCGCCTCTGACGGCGGCCGAGCGCAGCAAGATCCTTAAATCCGCAGCCACCTCCCTGAGTGCGGTGAAGACGGCCCGCGGAAACTTCGAGCAGTATTCGCCGGACGGCTCGTTCACGACCGGCCAGTTTGCCCTGTCCCGGCCCGGCAAGATGCGGTTCGACTATGATGATCCAACGCCGCTCGTGATGGTGGCTGACGGCACGACCGTGGCCCTTCAGGACTCGGATCTGGAGACAACCGACCGCGTGCCGCTGTCTTCAACGCCGCTCTCGCTGCTCCTTTCAGACAAGCTCGACTTCGAGAAGCAGGCTGAGGTGATCGATGTGCGCCGCACCGGCGACAAGACGAACATCACCCTGCGCGACAAGTCCGGCGAGATGGAAGGTACGCTGACGATCGTCCTGGAAGGCAGCGACAATGCGCTGACCGGCTGGCGGACGGTGGACGCAAATGGCGGGCGAACGTCGGTCATGCTCACGAAGGTGGAAACCGGCGCCAAACTGAACCCGCGTCTCTTCGTTCTCCGCGACTTCGACAACCGCTAATGCAACCGGAGGGAGTTACGCCCAATTAACTTGCGATTCCCCGGCTGAGTGACATTATTGCCACTATCGGCGGTCAGGAAAACCCGCGCAGCACCGACCCCCCGCTGCGAACCCTCTCCGGATCGTCGAAACCGGAAGCAAGTTACCGGTTCACAAGTGGCGTTCCCTGAAACGTCTGGCGCGCCCGAACTCCCCGCGTTCGGGCGCGTTGACGTTCGAGCCCCCCTGCCCCGCCCAGACCGTCGGCGCCTGAAATTTCCCGGTCTTTCTGGCCAGAACCGGGTTTCACTTTCCCTGGCGCGGCTTTAGTCAAGCTGCATGGCCAAACCCATCAAGATCGTCAGCTGGAACATCAACTCGGTCCGCTTGCGCGCGCCGAACGTTGAAGGCTTTGTCGCCGCCGAGAAGCCGGACATAATCTGCCTGCAGGAGACGAAGTGCCAGGACGCGGAGTTTCCGCTCAAGGCGTTCAGGGACATGGGCTTTGCGCATGTGGTGATGCGCGGACAGCGCGGCGGACATGCAGGTGTCGCGATTGCCTCGCGCACACCGCTGGAACTGGCTGAGACGCCGGATCTCTGCCGCGAGGGTCACGCACGCTGCATCGCCGCGCGGCACAAGTCCGGCCTCGAGATCCACAACGTATACCTGCCCGCAGGCGGCGATGTGCCGGACCCGGCAACGAACGACAAGTTTGCGCACAAGCTGGATTTCCTCGACCGGCTCGGGCCGGGGTACAAGAAACTCAAGAAAAGTGTGCCGCGCATCCTCGTCGGCGACTTGAACGTGGCGCCGCACGAGAATGATGTGTGGTCGCACAAACAGCTTCTGGGCATTGTCTCGCATACACCTGAGGAAACCGAGCGGCTGGAAGACGGGCGCAAAGTGGCTGGATTTGCGGACATTGCCCGTCTTGCCGTGCCGCCGGAGCTGAAACTCTATACGTGGTGGAGCTACCGCGCGGCCGACTGGGCCGCAGCGAACAAGGGCCGGCGGCTGGACCACATTTGGGCAAACACGGACGCGCTTGAGAACACGAAGGTGGACAGTTTCCGCGTCCACCTTGCCTGGCGCGGCGGATGGAAACCCTCCGACCACGCACCGATCAGCGTCGAGTACAAAGTCTAGGCTTGCAGCCGGTACCCGCCCGGATCGGTCATCAACAGGCGGGCGTTGCCGGGATCGGGCTCGACCTTCTGGCGCAGGCGGTAGATGTGTGTCTCGAGCGTGTGGGTGGTCACCGCCGCATTGTACCCCCAGACTTCCGACAGCAACGTTTCGCGCGCGACCGGTTTGCCGCCGGCGCGGTAGAGGTATTTCAGGATCTCGGTTTCTTTCTCGGTCAGCCGGATGCGCTTGCCTTCCTTGGTGCGAAGCGTCTTCGTAGACGGGCGGAACTCATAGGGGCCGATTTCGAAGGTTGCGTCTTCGGTCTGCTCGAAGCTGCGCAGCTGGGCGCGCACACGGGCGAGCAGGACAGAAAAGGTGAAGGGTTTGCCGACATAGTCATTGGCGCCGGCATCGAGCCCCGCGACAGTGTCGGCTTCGCCGGTGCGCCCGGTAAGCATGATGATCGGCGCGCGCACCCCGGCGGCGCGGAGGCGGCGGCAGGTTTCGACACCGTTGATCCCCGGCATGTCGACATCCAGCACAATGATGTCGACACGCTGCGCGGCCGTGTGCGTGAGCGCTTCCTCGCCCGTGCCTGCGGCGGTAACCTCAAAACCGTCGCTCAGCTCGAACTGTTCGGCCAGCGTGTCGCGGAAATCCGCTTCGTCATCGACAATAAGAATGTGTTTCCTGGCCGACATCACGAGATTCCTTGAGCGTCTTCATGGGATGAGGCCCCTGCTGCTTGCGGAGGGCAATCGGGGCTGCATAGTTGGGGACGACCCTTCAGGCCAATAACAATCCCGGGAGCCGAGGCTGGCAAGCCATTTCATCGCCTATGCAGAAGGCCGCCTCGAAGGCGGCGGGCACGTTTTTCGCTGCGCTCTCGGCAAAACCGGGGTCAAACCCGCTGCAGACAAGCGAGAGGGTGATGGTGCCTCGCCGAGTGGGGTGTGGCCGGTGCGCCGGGTTTACTTCCGGGCGGACAAAGGGCCTGCTCCGGAAACGGGACTGCCGGTCGTTGCGCTGCGGCCGGAAGATGGCTGGTGCGATGATCCCGCCGAGCCGGCGTATAACCGCCACGTGCCCCTGCCCTGCCCTGGCAGCCATGAACGGCTATGGCGGGAAGACGGATTGTACGACCTGATCGTGGAGCTGGGATTTAATGATGATCCGGTCGTGGCGGGTAAGGGCAGCGCTATTTTCATGCACATTGCGCGCCCGGGCTATCTGCCGACCGAAGGCTGCGTGGCGCTCGCGGAAGCTGACCTGCGCGAGGTGCTGAAACTGCTCGGTGGAGGTTCGATGGTCGAAATTCTTGCCTAAGTGCGCTCGCCGAACAGGGCGGTACCGACGCGGACATGGGTGGCGCCGTAACGGGCCGCGAGGGCATAGTCGGCGCTCATGCCCATCGAGAGGAGCGCCAGACCATGCGCGCGGGCGAGTTTGGCGAGCAGAGCGAAATGTGGACCGGCTGGCTCACCAACCGGCGGAATGCACATCAGACCGCTGACAACGAGGCCCCGGGCACGGGCATGTTCCAGCAAGACAGGCATCTCAGACGGTGAAACACCGGCTTTCTGGGGCTCCTCGCCGGTGTTTACCTGAATGAGAAGTCGCGGGGTTTTGCCGGTTTTGCTGATAGCCGCCGCCAGGGCGTCTGCGAGTTTCGCCCGGTCGAGCGTCTGAATGATATCAAACAGGCGCACGGCATCTTCCGCTTTGTTGGTCTGCAACGGACCGATCAGGTGGAGTTCGAGATCCGGAAAGCGTTCGCGGCGGGCGTCCCAATGCAATTTCGCTTCCTGAACGCGGTTTTCGCCGAATATCCGATGGCCGGCTGCAAGCGCCTCGTCGAGTGCTGCGTCGTCCTGCGTTTTGGACACGGCGACAAGATGGGGCGGCGGCGTTGCCGCGGCGGCCAGTTCCGCGAGGATGGCATCTCGGCGTTTGGAAAATCCGGCTTCCGGCGTATCGGTCATGTGGATGAGCCTAGAACCCCGAAACCGGGCGCAGCGCAAGCTGATCGCCGCTGCCCGAAAGAGCGCGGTGCATCTTTCCCCTGCCCTGCCGCCGGCATTTTTCGTTACCGATCCGGCGCGGACCCCCGATCCTTGCGCCATCGCATATGGGCTGCCGGCAGGTTTCGGCGTCATTTACCGCCATTTTGGCGCGGAAGACCGGGAGTCTGTGGCTGAAAAGTTGGCGCGGGTTTGTGCAGAGCGCCGACTGAGACTCTTGATTGCCGCTGATCCGAACCTCGCAGCGCAGACGGGCGCGGCGGGCGTACACTGGCCGTACGGGATGCGGCGCGGCGCCCGCAAATGGCGCGCACGGTTCGATCTGCAGACGGTGAGCGCCCATTCGCCAAGAGAACTGCGCAGCGCTGAAACGTTCCCTGTGGACGGCATTCTGCTGTCGACCGTTTTTGCCTCGCGCAGCGCAAGTGCGGGGCGGGCGATGGGTTCATTGAAATGCAGGTTGCTCGTGAGCAAGACCGGCAAAATGGTCTACGCGCTCGGCGGGATTACGCCGGACAATGCCGGGGTTATCGCGATGACGGCCGGTTTTGCTGCGGTGGATGGGATGAGAGCGTTCGAAAAAGCCTGAAAATCAGAACTTGAACGCCGATTTCAGGCGGATGCCCGCTTCAACGTCCTGCTTCTCCCACCGAGCCGAATCCTGAAGCTGGTTCAGCTCGTCAGCCCGGATGGACACTTCACCGCCGACTGAGAAACGCGGTGTGATCTTGAACGTGGCGCCTGCCTGGACTTCCTCTCTCGGCAGCGGCGAGATGCCAAGGCGTGTGAACTTGTCCACGCTAAGCTCCCAACGCGAGTTTCCGCCGAGACGCATCGAGAAGTCCTGGTTCGGCTCGGCCTGCCATTGCGGCCGGTTTTCGGCCGGCTTGGCTTCGGAAAACTGACGATACCATTCAGCGCGGGCCGACGGCGTTTCCGACAGTGTGGGCGCTTCAATGCGGAGGGCATCGTCTTCGGCGCGCACTTGCGCTATCGCCGGCGCCGCAAAGGCGACCGCCGCGAATGCGAAAGAGAGGGCAAACCGTGAGCGCATGTGTAATCCCTAGCCCTATCAACGATAGTGGCCGCCGGTTCCTAATGGAAGATTAACATTACGCAAACGCGGGCTTTTAACCAGAGAGTGTGATTTCTAACACAATGCCATCAGTCTGCTCCCGTAATGAGGGAACGAGCGTAAGTGGGTTTCCCGTAAAACGTGTATCGTGGCGCTGCCAGCCGCCGACAATACGGACTTTATCGCCGAAATTGCGCCCGAGTGAAAGTCCGATGGTTTCCGATTCGGCGCCGATGCCTCTCTCTTCAGCATCCACCCATTCAAGACCCGCATCGACCTTGCCAAAGGTCATGCGCAGGCCAGTCGAGAGGGCTGTATAGTCTCCGCCCGGGCCGGCAAGGCCGCTGGAACTGTCGAGCCAGCTGGTACCTAGGGCGAGCGAGGAAAATTCAACAGAGCCGCCCGCGGACCAGGTTTCGACTGTTTCGTAAACGCCGGGCAGCGCCGTGTTCGACGCATCGGCCTCGCTCCAACCGGCCGCAGCGCGCAGGCGTACTCCGCTGCGCGGCAGACGGCGCGACAGGTTCAGCGCGACTTCAGTGGCATTCTCGATATCCGGCCCGCGGGTGGGATCGCGGTCAAGGCCGCCGGTATTCGCTTCCGGCGTGAAGGAGGCGCCTGCCCTGAGGCCCAGGATGCGGGGGCTCGCATAACTGACCTTCACGGACGGTCCAGTGAGGTCGTGGTCGGTACGGGCGATAACGCGGCCATAAGGGTCAAGCGCCGGGTTCACCAGTGCGGCCTGACGAAACAAGGTTGGCGCGCCTTCGAAGAACCGGGCCGCGACGCCTTCATCCAGACCGGCGCGGAGTTCGCCATAACCTCCTTCAATATAGATGTATGCGGTTTCGACCCGGCCCCGGAAACCGGCATCATAGGGCGCGGGCCCCCGGGAAAGACCGCTGAAGGCGCCAGGAGGTGTGGCAAGCGGCTGCGCTGGACCAAGAATTCCCACGAAGGCGGGGCGGGCTGGGTTGTCCCGATCGATGCCGCCTGACGTGCGCAGGCCGACTTCAGCGCCGTTGTCGAGGATCAGGTTCGCTGCGAATGCTCCGCGCAGGGTATAAAGGAAGGATTCGTCGGAGTCGGTGGCCGCCACGGCGGCGGCTTCCCAAGACACGTCCGTCTCGATGCCGCCCGCGTCATCCCATACGTCCTGGGCCGACGCCGGAGCCGCGACGGCGGCAAGCACGAGGGCGAGGCTGGTCAGAGGATGCCGCATGAGGGAACTCCCTAGTTCGGAACCAAGCGCAGAACGTGACTGGCGAGGCCAAGACCCCCTTGTTATACACGGCCCGTGAACAAGGTCTTGCACGCGGGAACAGTACAATGATGAAGCCAACAATTGCCGCCGCATTTGCCGCGATGATCGCCGTAACGGGCTGCCAGTCCGACGGCTCGAAAAGCGCTGCGCGCTCCGCCTCCGAAACCGTCGCCGCGGTGAACCCGTACCTGTGGCGCGCCTCGCTCGACACACTTGCCTCCCTGCCAGTGCAGAGCGCCGACCCGCTGGGCGGCCTGATCATCTACGACTGGAAGAGCTTTGAGACCGCGCCGACAGAGCGGATCAAGGCGACCGTCTATATTCTCGACTCGCGCCTGCGCGCTGATGGCGTGAAGGTCAGCGTCTATCGTCAGGTCAATCAGGATGGAACCTGGACTGATGCAGGCGTCGATGCCGATACCGGCCAGCAACTCGAGAACAAGATTCTTGAGCGGGCCCGACTTCTTAAGGCGTCCGAGATCGGCTAAAGCGCCCGGACTTTGCGCTTTAAACTTCGACGTTACTTCTGAAGCCCTGAAGGGAGCCCCTTATGGCAACCCGGTATGATCCGCAGGCTGCGGAGCCCAGATGGCGTGACGCCTGGGCCGCAGCCGACCTGTTCCGCGCCAAATCGCCCGCCGAAGCGCCGGGCGCGCCCAAGGCCTACGTCCTGGAGATGTTCCCCTACCCTTCCGGTCGCCTCCACATGGGTCATGTGCGCAATTATGCGATGGGCGATGTCGTTGCCCGGCATCGGCGCGCGAAGGGATACAACGTTCTGCATCCGATGGGCTGGGATGCCTTTGGCCTGCCGGCGGAGAACGCCGCCATGGAGCGCGGGATCGATCCCGGCAAATGGACCTATGCCAACATCGACGCGATGAAGGCGCAGTTCAAGAAACTCGGCCTGTCGCTGGACTGGAGCCGTGAGTTCGCGACCTGCGATCCCGAGTATTACGGCGCGCAGCAAGCGCTGTTCCTGAAATTCCTCGAGAAAGGCCTTGTCTATCGCAAGGCCTCGAAGGTGAACTGGGACCCTGTGGACAATACCGTGCTTGCCAACGAGCAGGTGATTGACGGACGCGGCTGGCGCTCCGGGGCGATTGTCGAGCAACGCGAACTGACGCAGTGGTTCTTCCGGATTACAGCGTATGCGGACGACCTGCTGACTGAGGTGCAGAAGCTGTCACGCTGGCCGGAGAAGGTTCGCACGATGCAGGCGAACTGGATCGGCAGGTCTGAAGGTCTGCAGCTGACCTTCCGTTTTGCGGTCGATGCACCGAAAGGATTCGAGGCAGGCATCGACGTCTTCACGACACGGCCGGACACACTGTTCGGCGCAAGTTTCGTGGCGCTGTCGCCGGACCATCCACTGGTTGTTCAGTTGGCGGACGGTTCAGCTGACCTGAAGGCGTTCCGCGCAAAATGCGCACAGATCGGCACCAGCGAGGAAGCAATCGAGAAAGCTGAGAAGCTGGGCTTCGATACCGGCCTCGCGGTGGCGCACCCTTTCATAGAAGGCGCGACGCTTCCCGTCTGGGTCGCGAACTTCGTGCTGATGGGATACGGCACCGGCGCCATCTTCGGCTGCCCTGCGCATGACCAGCGCGACATCGAATTCGCCCGCAAGTATGGCCTGACGGTGACGCCAGTCGTGCTGCCGCCGGACACGAGCCCGGAAGATTTCCGCGTGCAGGACAAGGCCTATACTGGCCCTGGACGGATCTACAATTCCGGATTCCTTGACGGGCTGGCTATCGACGAAGCTAAACGCCTCGCGATCAAGCGTATCGAAGAAGCAGGACAAGGTCAGGGTACGGTCAATTACAGATTGCGCGACTGGGGCTTCTCGCGCCAGCGCTATTGGGGATGCCCGATCCCTGTGATCCATTGCGACGCCTGCGGCGTGGTGCCGGTGCCGATGTCACAGCTTCCGGTGCGCCTGCCCGAGGATGCGACTTTCGACAAGCCGGGCAACCCACTGGAACATCACCCGTCCTGGAAAAATGTCGACTGCCCTGCCTGCGGTAAGCCGGCGCGGCGTGAGACCGACACGCTCGACACGTTCGTGGACAGCTCCTGGTATTATGCCCGCTTCGCCTCGATCAGCGATCCGGCCGAGCGCGCCTACTGGCTGCCTGTCGACCAGTATATCGGAGGTGTGGAGCACGCCGTGCTGCACCTTCTGTATTCACGCGCCTTTGCGCGGGCGATGCGGGATGTGGGCGAGCTTGACCTGCCTTCAGGCGAACCGTTTGCGGGCCTCTTCACGCAAGGCATGGTCACGCACGAAACATACCGCGCGAGCGATGGCCGCTGGCTGGAACCGGGCGCGGTAGAGAAACGAGACAATCACTGGATCGAGATTGCTACCGGCGACCACGTCGAAGCCGGCGCCATCGAAAAGATGTCAAAGTCCAAGAAGAACACGGTGGACCCTGACGGGATCGTTGCGACCTACGGCGCAGATGTTGCGCGCTGGTTCATGCTGTCGGACTCTCCGCCGGAGCGGGACGTGGAATGGACGCAGTCTGGCGTCGAAGGCGCCGGCCGATTTGCGCAGCGCATCTGGAGCCTGGCCGACAGCCTGCCGGAAGGCCCCTTCCCTGCCCCGGGTACGGACGATGCCTCAACAGACCTGCGCAGGGTGAGCCACCGGGCAGCAAAAGCCATCGACAAGGCGATCGACGAGTTTCGCTTCAACTCCGCGATCGCGACCATCTACGAGTGGGTAAACGCCCTGAAGAAGGCAGAAAGCAATGACGCCCTGCTCGGTGCCCGCGCAGAAGCCATTTCGATGCTCGCCCGCTGCCTGACGCCGTTCATGCCCCACCTCGCCGAAACCGTCTGGGAGCGTATCGGCGGTGACGGCCTGGTTTCGGCCGCCGCCTGGCCGGTGTCTGACGCGGCCCTGATCACCGAAGATAAGGTCACACTGGCGGTTCAGGTGAACGGCAAACGACGCGGCGAAATCACTGTAGCGAAGGACCTTGCCAGCGATGCTGTGGAAGCGGCTGCCCGTGCCTTGCCGGAAGTGGAAGCATTCATTGCGGGCAAGGACGTGAAGAAAACCATTGTCGTGCCGGGGCGCATCGTGAATATCGTCGTGGCATGAAACGTCTCCTCGCCGCCCTGTTCATTGCTGCGACCACTGCCGGTCTCGGCGCTTGCGGCTTCCAGCCGGTTTACGCGCCAGTCAACGGGAAGCTGGCGGAGGGCGGCCTGATTGAAGTCGAAACCATCAGCGGCCGGGCCGGCCACATGCTGCGCCAGGCTCTGCTCCAGGAACTAGCGCTCGGCGTTCCGGGTTTGAGTGAAAAGTCGGTGCTGACCGTAAAGCTGGATGATCAGCTTTCCCGCCTCGCTTTTCAGCCTGACGGCGCCGCGTCCCGGTCGAGTGTTCTGGCACGGGGAATTTACACCCTTCAGGGTGAGAGCGTGTCGGCCCGCGGTGACGTGGAGGTCGAAACCGGATTTCTGGTTCCGGACTCGCCGTATGGCGACATCGCTGCGCAGACGAGCGCCTCGGACCGTGCCATGCGTATGCTCGCCAAACGCATTGCAGACGATATCCGCCTGCAATTCGCGGCAAAGTAATGCTGGTCAAGGGCCGGCAAGCCGAGAGCTTCGCCAAGCGGCCAGGCAACGAATACTGGGCAGTGCTTGCCTTTTCCGATGATGAGGGTCTCGCGACCGACGCCGCGCAATCATTGATTGCCGCCTGGGCAGGCAAGAGCCCGATCGACGTGACACTTCTAGATGATGACGCTGTCCGGAAAGATCCGGGCCTTCTGTTCGATGCGCTGGAGGCCGTCTCGCTACTTGGCGACAAACGCGCGGTGCGCCTCCGGACTAGCGGCGACAAGATCGCAGCGCTGCTTATCGAGGCGATTGAAGCCGGCGATGCCAATCCCCACCGGTATGCTGCAAAACTGGTGATAGAGACTGGGAACCTCGCTGCCAAGTCCAAGCTCCGGGCAGCAGCAGAAAAGGCGGCGCACACGGCTTGCCTGCAACTCTTTGCCGAAGAGGCGGGCGACATTCGCGACCGGGTGCGGGCCGCGCTGATGGCAGAGGGCGCTGCCATCACTGACGAGGCACTTGAACTTTTCTGCGCCGACCTGCCGGGCCACCGCGCGATTGCCAATTCGGAAATCGAAAAGCTCGTACTTTATTCCCGCGGCCTTGGTCGGGATGTATCGGCGACGGACATTCTGTCCCTGACCGCAACGGCTCTTCGGCAGGATATGAGCGGCCTACTTGTTGCCGCATTGGAAGGACGGCCAGCCGAAGCGCATATCGCTCTCGAACGGCTGACGGAAACCGGGACGAGCCCGATATCCATTTTGCGCTCGCTGCAAATGGAAACCCTCCGGATGCTGAGTGCGCATGAGAAAGCCGCGAGCGGAGATGTCAATCCTGGGCGTAGCCTTCGCCCACCGGTTTGGCCAAACGATTGGCCGGCCTTCCGCAAACGGATGAACACTTGGACGCCCAAACGCCTGATGCGGATCATGGAACGCATCCATGACGCCGAGCGCCAGGCGAAGACTGCGGGCGCGACCGCAGAGCCGATTGTCCGTCTACTGATTAACGATCTGGCAAGGGTTGCCGAGGGCGCCCGTTAGACAGGGCCGGATTTTCGTTTCGCCGTCAGACGTTTGCAAACGTCATCGAGCTGCTCGAGGTCCCTGTACTTGATCCGGATCTCGCCCCCTTCCCTGCCATGGCGGATATCAACAACGAGGCCCAGCTCGCGGCTGATATCGGCTTCGAGCGCTTCAGTATCGACATCTTTCTCCGCGCCCGCTTTCGGAGGCATCGACTTGATCTCGAGCTTCACGTCGCGGGCCTCGCGCGCCTTCGCTTCGACTTCTCGGACGCTCAGGCCCTTCTCGATGGCAAGGTCGAGAAGCGCTTCCGGGTTCGGGCTGCCGAGGGCGGCGCGGGCATGGCCTGCGCTGAGCCGACCTTCACGGACGTGACGGCGCGCACCTTCCGGAAGCTGCAGCAGCCGGAGGGTGTTCGAGATGTGAACGCGGCTTTTGCCTACACTTGTGGCTAGGCTGTCCTGCGTCCGGCCAAAACGCTTGATCAGCGCGTCGTAGGCCTCCGCCTCGTCGATCGGATTGAGGTCCGAACGCTGAACATTCTCGATGATACCGATTTCGAGGAGGGCAAGCTCGTCGACCTCTTTGACAACGGCAGGGATATGCGTGAGGCCGGCCATCCGCGCGGCACGCCAGCGGCGCTCGCCTGCGATGATCTGGAACTTGCCTGGCTCCTTCGGATCCGGCCGCACAAGGATCGCCTGAAGCACACCTTTTGTCTTCAGCGACTCTGAAAGCTCGCGCAGCTCTGCATCGTCAAAGCTGCGGCGCGGCTGGGCAGGATTGCGCCGTATGTTTTCAAGTGCGATTTCGTTCGCTCGTTCCGTAGGCGGAACATCCGGCGTTGGAACATTCGGGGCAGCCGGGCTGCGCACCCCCATCGCTTCGACTTCACCGATCAGAGCCGAAAGCCCGCGTCCCAGACGCGACGGACGGCGGCCGTCATCCATAGGCTCGCTGCTCATGCCACCCTCGCCTTCTCGCGCTGCAGAACCTCCGAGGCCAGACGGATATAGGCCTCACTGCCAGGGCAGCGGTAATCATAAAGAAGGGCGGGCTTGCCGAACGAAGGCGCCTCGGACAGGCGCACATTCCGCGGAATCACGGTGTTGTAGACCTTCGAACCAAAGAAAGCGCGCACTTCATTGGCAACCTGGTCGGACAATGAATTGCGGCGGTCATACATGGTCAGCACGACCCCCTGGATTTCGAGCGTAGGGTTCAAGCCCGACCGGACAACCTCGACCGTGCGCAGAAGCTGCGATAGGCCCTCGAGAGCGAGGAACTCACACTGGAGCGGAACGAGGAGTGCGTCCGACGCTGTCATCGCATTCACCGTCAGCGCCGACAGCGAAGGCGGACAGTCGATGAGGACATAGTCGTACTTCACAAGTTCCGAAGCGGTTTCGGCGCGTGCGATGTAGGTCTGCAGCGCTTCTTTGAGACGGTACGAACGGTGAGCGTCGCCTGCGAGTTCGGTCTCCACGCCGGAGAGGTTTTCATCGCCTGGCACAATATCGAGCCTCGGAACGATCGTGGACAGAACCGCTTCCTCCAGCGGAATACGGTCGACCACGAGATCATAGGACGTGCGCAGACGTTCAGCGCGGGAAATGCCGAGACCGGTGGAAGCGTTTCCCTGGGCGTCGAAGTCGACGATCAGCACCCGGCGACCTACAGCAGCGAGCGCCGTACCAAGGTTAATCGACGTCGTCGTTTTGCCGACCCCGCCCTTCTGGTTAACAACGGCAAAAATTCTAGGCCTGGCCATGGCGTCTCGCAGCCTCCCGCACAATCAAGATTACCCCG